>CALGZV010000038.1 GCA_937934385.1 uncultured Clostridia bacterium
GGCTTCGCAGGTATCGACGGACGCAATTTTGTAAAACCCGACGATATCAAAAAAGCCTCCGTACCGGTTCTTGCTCACAGACTTATGCTCTCAAGCTCTGCACGTATAAAAAAGGACGCCGCTTCAAACATAATAGAAAACATTCTTGATGAAATATCTGTACCCACCGAGAAAGCTCTCGACGGTTGGTCGGGAAAATGAATATTTTATTATTCATTTCGCGTAACATCGATTATATTGTTACCGCTGCTCTTATATTAGCTGCAATAGGACTTCTTGTTTTTATATATCTTAAACTCCGTGAAAAGATGATCTCAAAGCTTGTATATTCTCGCAGTTTCTCTGAGATCGGCGCATATGAGGGCGAACGTCTTATCTTTACCGAAACGATCTATAACCCTACCTTAATCCCGATATTTTCGGTAAACATAGAAGGATACATATATAACGGTATCCGGATGAAAGAAACAGTTTACGACTCCAAAAAGTCAATGCAGTATTTTGTCAGCCGTTTTAATATAATGCCGTTTCAGCAGATAAAACGCTCTCATGACATTATCTGCGACAGCCGCGGATATTACAGGCTCGAAACGGTCTATATATATTATAATAAAAAGAAGCGTTACATAGATGCGCCTGCCGAGCTTTACATATATCCGGGACTGATATCGCTTAGCGAGCGTGCAGAACCTATAAACATTTATCAGGGCGATGCCGTAACTCAAAGAACGCTCATCAAAGATCCGTTCTCGTTCAGCGGTATACGGCAGTATACATATGGAGATCCGTTCAACAGCATAAACTTTAAAGCGACTGCACGTTCAGGCGGGGCAGATATCTCTTCGCTTAGAGTAAACAGCCGTGAATCATGCTCTAACCGTATTTTCATGGTATATCTTAACTTTCAGACCGGAGGAGGAGAAACTGTTCCGACTGTAGCATACAACAAAATGATGGAACTCGGACTTTCTTTTGCAGCCGATATTATACGCGAAGCTGCCTACAGCGGACACAGGGCAGGTTTTGCCTCAAATCCTGTTACCATAGACGGAGATACATCTTTAAGATTTCCTGTCGAAAGCGGAGATTCACACCTTATAGAAATTCTCAAGCAAATGGCTAAAGTGAGAAACCGTGCCGGCATTTCGTTCAGCAGCCTCCTTGAACATGATATAAAACAAGGAATATCCGAATCGGAAATATATATAATAACCCCGTATACCGATGATGATATCGAAGATCTTGCATACAGACTCAGGGCGCTCGGAAACTCAGTCTGCACCGTGATCCTTACCGATGAGGAAAAGGAACGGCGTGCCGAGGACGAGATAAAAAGAAACAAATTAATGGCACAGGCAATGTACCTTGAACAGGAAAAACTGAAAGCACGGGAACTTGCCGCCATAGAACGCAGACTCAGAAAACAGGGCTATAAAAAATCAGCCGCACATGCCGAAGCAAAGCATAAATTAGAAAGCATGTACGGTGATTCCGGTACAGAACCGGAAGATAAAACTCAAGAAAGCTGAGTTTATGATATGAAAGATTCATTTTTTGACAAACTAAAAAAAACAGAACCGAAATATCTTATACAGGCAGCTGTATATGCCGTTCTGTGTATAGTATTTTACTATGCTCAATATTTCGTGACGATAAGCGAAAATTACCACGAGATACGTTATTTTAAACAGCTTTTTATAATTTTATTTACCGTCTCCCTGCTCTTATTTTTTATAACACTGAAAAAAATACTTCCCGATCACATTATTTCAACTACGTTAAAGAAAATTCTGAAAATACTTAAGGTTCAGGAAATATTTCAGACAGTTACGGGAAAATTCAGACAGATATTCGGATTGCCGGATCGGCGCACGCTCCGCGGAGGGTATGATAGAAAAAATTTTATTTTCTCAAGCCCGTTTAAAAAAAGAATGCCGCGAAAGACAGCGTCCCATGAGCTTCAGCGTTGGAAAGAGCTTTCCTCAAACGCGGAGCGCATACGCTACATATACATAAAATACATGCAAAAAACGGTAAAATCCGGATTTTATTTTGACGGTTCAAAAACGCCTGATGAAATAGCATACTCAATTAAAGCACCTGAAGAGCAGACCGCATTATTTACACTTTATAACGGTGCAAGATATTCTGGCGGATCATATGTCATAGAAAATTCAGATGTTGAAAATTCAATCAAACTTGTAAGCAAAAACGGAAAAATAAGCTGACGGCAAATATCCGAATCAAAATAATACATTATTTGATTCTTGAAGTAATAAAATCCCCGGTTACAGCGCCGATCGGCAGAACGGAAAACAAATTGATCATGACCGAAGATATTAAAATACGTACAATAATCGACAATGCCGTCAAAAGAGAAATTTTATTAAAAATCGTTTTCTCAAAACCTGCAGACAATGCACTAAAGAAATCCGTTTTGAGCTTCTTTTTGAAAGACGGTAAAAAATATGTCAGGCATGAGAGCTTTATGAAAGACGGCAAAGAACTCCACAAAAATTTCTCTGACGGCGAACTTACAGACCGGGCATGCCTACTGTTAGACCGATACGGTCAGGCTGATATTCTTACATCGTCCGGAAGCTGTACAGTCATGATATCAAAAAGCGGTAACATTCATATATCCGACAAAATCGCAAAAGAAGAAAGCTCATCAGATGTCCGTGTCCGTATAGCGGATCACGACCGAAAAAAGACACATCTTTTAACGCCTTCGGCTCCGTTTCTTTTCCCTCTCGGTATAACCGATGAAAAAGGAAATATAATAGAACGCCGCCACTCAAAATTCCGTCAGATCAACCGCTTTCTCGAACTTGTCGATGACATTTACGACAAACTTCCGGAAAACGGAACGCTTACCGTATGTGATCTCTGCTGCGGAAAAAGCGTACTCTCATTTGCGGTATACTGGTATCTGACCGAGATCCGTAAAAGAAAAGTAGAAATGTACGGAGTTGATATCAAACCCGATGTTATAAAGCTTTCGGCAGACATAGCCGTCTCGCTCGGAATGAACG
Source organism: uncultured Clostridia bacterium (assembly GCA_937934385.1). Classification (GTDB taxonomy): domain Bacteria; phylum Bacillota; class Clostridia; order Oscillospirales; family CAG-272; genus UMGS911. The sequence continues at coordinate 3,036 of CALGZV010000038.1, forward strand.
GTCTGCATTTTATATGCGGAGATGTATCCGCATTTTCTCCGCCCGAAGCCCCGTGCATGGTTATGTCACTCCATGCCTGCGACACCGCCACAGATCTCGTACTATCACTCGCCGTAAGGTATAAAGCAAAAATTATTCTCTCAACTCCGTGCTGCCATCACGAAATTTTTCATCAGCTCAAAACGGTGCCAGCAAAGCTGTCAGCCGCATACGGCGGCCGCTCAATGCTACGTCAGAAACTCGCGGACTCGCTTACTGACGGATTGCGTTCTGCACGGCTGGAGCTTGAAGGCTATGAAGTAGATAACATCGAGCTTGTCGATCCCGATGACACTCCAAAAAACATCCTTATCCGTGCCGTAGCAGGAAAAAAGCTTTCCGAAAATCAAAAACTGTTGATGCGTCAGAATTATGATGAATGTCTAAGTTTCTTCGGGATTTCTCCGTCACTTGACAAGCTTATCGACAGTAAATAATTTTATTTGAGGGACACTCTGAAGAACAATCTTTTCAGTCCTCTGAGATTAAACGGAATTAACGGATAAAGATACCCGCGGCCTCCGTCGACGGTTTTGTTTGTCACAATCAGCAAAATCATGACCGCAAATCCGGCTATAAAGCCCCATATTCCGAAAAGCGCAGTCAGGATGACCATCATCATTCTCATAAATTTTATTGCATAACCGAGTTCATAACTGGGCTGAGCAAAGCTTGCAAGCGCAGTAAAAGATATAAAAAGAATTATCTGCGGAACAAGCAGTCCGATCTGTACTGCAAAATCGCCGAGGATGAGTCCTGCGACAACGCTGAATGAATTTGACAGCGCATCGGGAGTGTTCAGAGACGCAAGCTTAAGACCGTCTACCATTATCTCAGCCATAAGTATCTGAACTACTATCGGAACCGAATACTCACCCTCGGGTATTACAAATGAAAGCCACTCCGGAAGCATATGAGGATATTTCAGACTCAGAAACCAGAGAGGGATCATAAAAACCGATATTATAACGGTCAGCAGCCGCACTACCCTGAGATAGGTACCAACGGTTGCCGGAAAATAAAAATCGTCACTCTCCTGCAGAAAATCAAATATGGACGTCGGAAGAATCATTACTGAAGGCGAATTGTCGCATATGATCTCCACGCTGCCCTCCATAAGCATTGCCGCCGCAGCGTCAGGACGTTCGGTATACCTTATTTTAGGAAACGGATTCAGGCGGCGCTTCGGGACAAGCAGTTCGGCAAGACTCTCCTGCCCCATATTTACCGCTCCGATATCAATAGATCTGATCTTATCGGATATGCTTTTTACAAGCTTGGGATCTGCACGTCCCTCAATATATGTTACAACAACATCGGTTGACGTAAGCCGTCCTACGTTGTAGGCTTCCATACGAAGTTTCGGATCCCTTACGCGCCTGCGTATCATCGCAGTATTACGTATCAGTACCTCCGAAAATCCGTCATGAGGTCCGCGCAAAACCTTATCTTTTTCAGGCTCTGCTATCCCTCTTGAAGGATATTCGCGCGTATCAATTATATACGCATCGTTACTGCCGTCTATTATAAATGCGGTCGCACCGCTCATAACTGCTTTGACAAGCGACTGAACATCGCGTGTCGTCTCAGTTTCGACATACGGAATATTCTCTGTCGCTGATGCAAGGTCTGTCGCTGATGTAATATGCTCAAATACTTTCGACATAGAAGCATCTTTGACAAATCCGTCTATATAGTAAAACATCGCTTCAGATGTATACGAAAGCTGAAACCTCCTTTTCAGAATATCAAAATTTCTGTTCGGCAACAATATATTTTCAAGTGCGATTTTATAATCGGTATATGCAGACACTGTATTTCCTGCCTTTCCTGTATTTGACAAATTTTATATTATTATTCGGATTTTATGCGTTTCTTATACAGAAACACATTTAATTATTATAAATCTTTTCTTTATCAAAGGTTCGGATCAGCGAACCGAAAGGAGTCATTATGAATATAACAGATTGGTTCGGCCACAAACAGATCAATTTTACTGTAGGAGGCCGTGAAAGCTTTATCGTTTGCCCCGAAAATCCGCTTCCGGGAAATCCCTGGGTATGGCGTACAGAATTTTTCGGCGCTTTCGATCAGGTCGACAGAGCGCTGCTCGAAAAAGGATGGCATCTTGCCTATCATCACGCGAGCGACATGTATGGAAGTCCGTCATCTATTGAAATGCTACATGAGTTCTACCTTGTTGCAACTTCAGAATACAAGCTAAGCATGCGCCCGGTACTGTTCGGATTCAGCCGCAGCGGTCTTTACGCTGTAAACTTTGCAGCAAAATACCCTGAATACACAGGTATACTTTATCTTGATGCACCTGTTACGGACATTGTCAGAGCATGGCCGGGACGTTTTCCTGAAAGCCTTGAATGGAAACAATGCAAAGAAGCATACGGACTTACAGATGAAACCGCAAAGACCTTCAAAGGCAATCCCAACGATTATGCTGAAAAGAACGCACGCGACGGTATCCCGGTAATAATAGTTGCCGGAGATTCCGATTCCGTCGTTCCTTATGAACTCAGCGGAAAGATATATTATGAAAACTACAAAAAAGTAAGCGACAAGATCGAAGCTATTATAAAACCCGGATGCGATCATCATCCGCACAGTCTTGCAGATCCTGCTCCTGTTGTTGAATTCATAGAAAAATATGCCGATTCGAGAAAGGTTTTCGGCTGATAAATATTCATACCTATAAAAGCAGATGCTCCGCGCTGAAATGCGCGGAGCAGACTGTATTTTACAAAGAAATTTATTGTTATTACAAAAAGACGTTCAGTCAGAAAAGGTACGGTTCAGAATTTGAAAAAAAGACTTTCCCGATATAATCCAACATCAGAAAACATTTTACAAAATGAAAAAAACAGAAAAAATATCGGAAATGGGCTAAATGACATTAACGGTATTACCGTATGCGGTACCATACTTAAAGGGGTAGGCGGAATATACTCCGTTTACAGCGACGGAATCACATATTCATGTCAGGCGCGCGGTTTGTTCAGACATGAAAAGATAAAGCCGCTTCCGGGAGACAGCGTAAATATACTTGCAAGAAAAGACGGCGTTATAAAAAACGAGGATGACGGAGGAGACGGGATTATAAAAGAAATACTTCCAAGAAAAAACTCGCTTATCAGACCGCCTCTCGCCAATATAGACAATCTTTTTGTGATAATCGCTTCCGCGTATCCCGATCCTTCTACCGTTATTGCAGATAAGCTGATAACTATTGCGGAATTCAACGGAATCGAGCCGATCATAATTATATCAAAATCAGACCTTGCTCCCGATTCGGCTGCTCATACATCTGATATATACAGAAAATGCGGTTTTAACGTTTTTGTTACAAGCTCCGAAAAAAAAGAAGGAATCGGCGGGCTTCGGAATTTTATAATCGAAAAATGCGGCAATTCCGTAAATACATTTGCCGGAGTTTCAGGTGCCGGAAAATCAACTCTTATGAATGTACTTGGAGGTATTCATCAA
>CALGZV010000039.1 GCA_937934385.1 uncultured Clostridia bacterium
ATACCGTATAGATCTCGGAAATGAATCTGAAGACAGCACATCCTGGGGGAGTTTGCATGACGATCGTGATACCGAGCTTTCAAAATTGTTTGAAAGACTTCGCAAGCGTACACGACTTGAGAAAGCGGCGGAAAATACTGCCGGACTCAGAGAATATGTACTTGATTCCGGCTATACCGTATCTGTTCCGCGTGCAGGTATGACACGCAGCAGCGATATAATACGGTCGTACGAATCAGAGCATCCGCTTATCGGAAATATAGAAATTCTCCGGTGGCCTTCGAACTATACATTTTATGAAAAATTCAGGTCGGATGCGATCAGATATTTTTCAGCAGAGGGGCATGAGTGTGAATACGAGGATTTTATTTCTTTTGTTCCTCAGTACTCGGCCATGACCTCCGCACAGAAAGAATACTATTTCAGATGGCGCAGCTGCCTGCGAAGAGGAGAATATATTAAGTCTTCAAAGAGCTATATTCTCCTGCTTTTATGTGAGATAATCAATCTTCCCGATCTTCTTGATCCTCGCGACGGAATAAAGCTTATGTGCGAGCTTGTCGTTCATTATAATGGGAATATATACGGAATAAGAAGATCGGTATCGGCGTGGATCCGCGATTACTGTCTGATACACGGTGTTTCCGTTCCTGCCGGATATATTGACGCGGTTGCATCATATGCCGGAAATGCGATAGCTCTTCCGGAATTTTTTGTGAAGTATGATCCTGTGACGAAAAAGCCGGATCCTCTTTCATTGCTTAATATGATGTCGCACTATTCCTGGAAGGACAGTAAATATATAAACGTCGAAAACCGTGAACTGTTTGAAAAATATATGAAAGAAGCGCTTACCGCCGCTTATGATGCGTGCGGTGACGAGCTGATTCCCGAAGACAGCCGGACGCAGATGAGTAAATATGTTTCCGAAGCGTACAGCGGTGCTGTATGTACTTCGGATGTGAAATGCAGAATAAAACTGACGTATCGCGAATGCGACGGTGCTGATGAGTACAGATATGCTACCGGAATAATAAAGTATGCGGAAAATTGTACAAGACGGCTTCTCGGGATAAAGGCAAGATTTAAGATTTCAGAACTTCCGCGCAGAGCGACCGAGGCTGTAGACGGATATTTTGCTCCGCTGTTTGAAGAGCAGATGCTCAGGCGCAGGAATCGGAAAGAGCAGAAGCTGCTGCGTGCAGAGAGTATTCCGGAATATGAAAAGCTGTATGATGCCGAAAGTACCGGACTGTCATTTGAGCATGCGTTGGAAATTGAAAAAAGTTCATGGGAGATAACAAAACGGCTTGTGGATGCGTTCGGAAATTCTGACGGCAATATCGCCGAAGGCTCCGAATCCGGTTCGGACAGGAGTTCTGACGAAATTCTAACCGCTTCAGACGGAGATATCTATAAAACCTCAGAAACAAGCTCCGGCAATAAATTATCAGAATGCTATGAAATAGAAAGTTCAGATTCTGATGAACATGATCCGTTTACCGGTTCGGAAGAAAATATGACATATAAAAGCGGAGAACTGTGCAGCTCAGACGGATGTAACGACTCAAATCAGACTGACGGAAATTTCGGCTCAAACGATTCGGGCAGTGTAAATAACAGCGGAGAAGAGTTGTGCAGGCAGGGCATAATATTGCTTTTGAACGGGGATTCACGCGGATTTGAACAGTTGGCATATGAGAACAGACTCTTGCCTGACACTCTTGCTGAAAGAATAAACGAGCTTTTGTACGACAGCGTCGGAGATATCGTTCTTCAGCAGAGCGTCGGCGGATACGCTGTTATAGATGATTACAGGACAGAAACGGAGGAATTTGCTTATGGCTGAAAATAATGAAAATACAGCTTTTTCAGGAGGCGGTGTTTCGTCAGGAAGGACCGCGGTTCCGAAAAGAATTCTTTCCGCGCTTATAAGCTCAGTATCCGCCGGTGTTGTACCCCGCACGGGCGCTCCGTATATAGCGATCGGACGTACCGATGAAATATCTGCGCTGCTCTCCGATCTTGAAAAGATAAGCGACGGCGGATCGGCTATGCGCTTTATTATCGGAAGATACGGAAGCGGAAAAAGCTTTCTTATGCAGCTTATACGGGGTTATGCAACCGAGCGCGGCTTTATTACTGCCGACGCGGATCTGTCTCCGGAACGCAGGATATGCGGCGGTAACGGAACGGGTATTGCAACCTACCGGGAACTTATAAAGAATCTGGCATGTAAATCGTCTCCTGACGGAGGAGCGCTTCCCGTTATGATATCAAAATGGCTGTCATCGGTTCAGGGCGAGCTTGCCGAATCCGGACTTAAACCGGGAAGCGATGAATTTAACGCGGCTGTTTCAAAGCGGATATACGCTACTGCACGCGAGCTTCAGGATCATGTCGGGGGATTTGACTTTGCATCGGTGATATCAGTCTATTACGATTCTGTCGTTTCGGACGACGATGAAAAGAAAAGCTGCTGTCTTAAGTGGCTGCGCGGCGAATACCGTACAAAGGCCGAGGCTAAGCGCGATCTGCCGGTAGGCGATATTATCGGAGACGAAAACTGGCATGATATGATAAAACTGCTTGCCGTGTTTGCAAGAAAGACAGGATATCGCGGACTTGTAGTATTTATAGACGAGTGTGTAAACCTTTATAAGATCACGAACCGGGTGTCGCGGGAGAATAACTACGAAAAACTGCTTTCGCTGTTTAATGATACGATGCAGGGCAGAGCAGAGGGGCTTGCGTGGGTATTCGGCGGAACGCCTCAGTTTCTTGAGGATCAGAGACGGGGACTGTTCTCTTATGAGGCACTCAGAAGCAGACTTTGTGACAGCCGCTTTGACGGCGTCGGATATAAGAATTTGTTGAGTCCCGTGATAAGACTCCGCAGACTTTCGGATAATGAGCTTTTGGCGCTTATTGCGAGAATGACAGAGCTTCATGCGCAGTATTATTCATGGGCTCCTCCTGTCGGAAGGGACGATATGGAATTCTTCCTGCGGAGATGTCTTGAGCGTGCTGGAGCGGACTCGCTTCTTACGCCGCGAGAACTTCTGCGCGATTATATGGCGGTACTCGGAATTCTTCTGCAGAACGACGGAGCGAGCTTCGAATCTGTCGTCGGAAAGGCAGAGCAGGAGCAGGCGGCACTCGGTGCTTCACCTGTACAAACTAATGAATCACAGGGCTTTGATCCCGATATGATAGAATTATAAAATAATTATAAACTATATAAAATAACCGACGGTTATAACCTAAAGGAGAATAAAAACCATGAAGTGGACATCACTTAACGACCTGAGAGAAAAATATCTCTCATTCTTTGAATCAAAGGGACATCTTCGTCATAAAAGCTTTCCGCTTGTACCGATAGATGATAAATCGATCCTGCTTATAAACGCAGGAATGACGCCTCTTAAAAAATATTTTACGGGAGAACAGGAGCCTCCGCGCCATCGTATGACAACATGCCAGAAGTGTATACGTACACCTGATATTGAGCGCGTCGGCATCACGGCAAGACACGGTACATATTTTGAGATGCTCGGCAATTTCTCTTTCGGAGATTATTTCAAAAGCGAAGCCATTCCGTGGGCATGGGAATTTTGCACCAAGGTACTTGAGCTTCCCGAAGACAAGCTTTGGGTAACTATCTATCTTGATGACGACGAAGCGTTTGATATATGGCATAATAAGGTCGGTGTTCCTGCAGAGCGGATCGTTCGTCTCGGAAAAGAGGATAACTTCTGGGAACACGGAAGCGGTCCTTGCGGACCTTGTTCCGAGATACATTTCGACCGCGGCGAGAAATACGGATGCGGAAAGCCGGATTGTAAGCCCGGCTGTGACTGCGACCGCTTTATGGAATTCTGGAACCTTGTATTCACTCAGTTTGACGGAGACGGACACGGCGGATATGAGCGTCTTGCAAATCCTAACATAGATACAGGTATGGGACTCGAGCGTCTTGCTTGCCTTATGCAGGGTGTTGACAATCTCTTTGAGGTCGATACCGTGCGCAATATAATGATGGCGATAAGCGAAAAGGCAGGAGTAGAGTACGGAAGCGATCCTAAAAACGATATCTCTCTCCGTGTTATTACAGACCATATCCGCAGTACGGTATTTCTTATCTGTGACGGAGTCGTTCCGTCCAATGAGGGACGCGGATATGTGCTTCGTCGCCTGCTCCGCCGCGCTGCGCGTCACGGCAGACTTCTCGGCATAAAAGGAACTTTCCTTTCGGATATCGTTACGATAGTTGCACGTGAGAATTACAGCGAATATCCGGAGCTTACGGAAAAGCTTGACTACATAAAAAAGGTAGTTTCAATTGAAGAAGACCGTTTTGCTGCTACTATCGACAGCGGTCTTGCTATTCTATGTTCGATGATAGATCAGACAAAAGCGGACGGTAAGGATGTTCTTCCCGGAGACGATATATTCAAGCTCAGTGATACTTTCGGATTCCCGGTGGATCTTACACGCGAAATTGCGACCGAAGCAGGACTTTCGATCGATGAGGAAGGCTTTAATGCCCTCATGGCAGAGCAGAAGCAGCGTGCGCGTGCAGCACGTGCCGCTATGGGCGACCTCGGTTGGACATCCGATACACTCGAGGCACTGAATGATCTGAAGGCTACCGAATTTGTCGGATATACCGAAACTCAGACACAGGCAAAAGTTGTTGCCATAATAGACGGCGAAAGCTCGGAGCAGGTCGACATGGCTTCGGACGGATGTGTTACCGTAATTCTTGACCGCACGGTATTTTACGGCGAGGGCGGAGGTCAGGTCGGAGATTCCGGCGTTATCGTATGCGGTGACAGAGAGATCAGGGTTTCCGATACAAAGAAAAATTCCGGAATATATATGCATATATGCGAGCTTGACGGCACTCCGATATCTGTGGGAGATACGGTCGTTGCGCGTATAGACGCAGACAGACGCGAAGCAATAAAGCGTAATCACTCTGCGGCGCATCTGCTTCAGGCGGCTCTCAGGCGTGTTCTCGGCGACCATGTCGAGCAGGCAGGCTCTTATGTCGATGAAAGACGTGTACGCTTCGACTTCAAGCATTTTTCTGCTATGACTGCGGAAGAGATCGCCCGCACCGAGCAGAAAAATGCTTGAAGTGTAAACGAGGAGATACTTCGCGGAATTGCTGTCGAGACGACGGAAACCGATATAGAGACCGCGCGTAAAAACGGCGCTATGGCATTGTTCGGCGAGAAATACGGTTCTGTTGTACGCATGGTAAAGATGGGTGATTTCTCATGCGAGCTGTGCGGAGGTACGCATGCCGATAATACTGCGAAGCTCGGACTTTTCAAGATCCTTACCGAAGCAGGTGTGGCGGCAGGTGTGCGCCGTATAGAGGGAACGACCGGACTCGGAGTTCTTGAATTGCTTGCAGAGCGTGATACGCTTATTGCCGATACCGCACGCGAGCTTAAATCGGCAAACGTTCATGACATTGCTCAGCGTGCAGCATCGCTTCAGGGTGAGCTTAAAGCGGCAAAGCACGATATTGATGTTCTCAACGGACGTATCGCGTCAATGCAGACAGAATCACTTGCGGCTTCTGCGGAGACTATAGGGGCAGTCAAGGTGGTTACAAAGCAGACAAAGGGTATGTCTGTAGAAACGGCACGCGCTATATGCGATGAGCTTAAAGCTTCGCACGACGAGTTTGTAGTTGTTATAGCTACGGATATCGAAGATAAGCTCAACTTTATCTGTGCATGCGGTAAAGCGGCTGTATCGGCAGGAGCAAATGCCGGCGCTATACTTCGTCAGATAAGTGCGATCGCAGGCGGAAAAGGCGGCGGACGTCCCGACAGTGCTACTTCCGGAGCTAAAGAGCGCGACAAGATATCAGACGCGCTTGCTGCTGTCAGGGATACAGTAAAGGGAATGCTTAAATAAGCTGTAATTTTGTAATAAAATAAGTTTTAAAATATTAAATCGGGCAGCGTTCGCTGCCCGATTTGTTGTTTAATGAAAGAAGAGACAGGAGCATATCCTGTCTCTTTTTTGTAAAAAATTTGATCTGTTTAAATTTGAAGCTGCCGCAGATCCGAAATTATCGGAAAAGCGGCAGCTCTGTTTTATCTGTATTTTCCAGGTATAAGCTTGGTAAGTTTTGCGATCGTTTCGGCAGGACATTCAGGTGTGTTTGCAAGAGGGAAGGATATTCCGAGACGTTCGTATTTTTCAAGACAGAGCTTTTTGAACGGAAGAAGCTCGATTCTTTCCAGATTACTGTATCCGAGCGCAGTTTGCAGCGTTTTTTTCATGCTTTCTTCGCTGTCAGTTATTCCCGGAATAATTACCTGACGTATCCACAGCGGGACAGACATCTTTTCGCACAGTGACAGGAAGTCCTTTACCTGTCCGAGACTGCCTCCGCAGTATTTACGGTATCCGCTGTCACCGGGAAATTTAATATCGCATATGACAAGATCGGTATATTGCAGAATCAGCTTTACCTTGTCAGGATCTCCTATGCCGGAGGTGTCGATAGCTGTTTTTATACCTGATTCTTTCAGGGATGAGAGCAGTT
>CALGZV010000040.1 GCA_937934385.1 uncultured Clostridia bacterium
AGCATCATTACACATACGGCTCCGCCGGTGCATAAGGAACCGTCGACTGTAAGATCGGCAAAATCAAGTATACGGTATGTGATATATACGCCGATTGCCATAATACCCCATATCAGTCCCTGTGCCACTGCGCCGGGCATGGCATTCAACAGATCAATAATTGACATATATTCCTCCGAAGTAGAGTCAAGAATACCGAATGTCCTGAGCTTTGGAGACGCCCGATAAGACTGTTTTGTCGGTGCGTACCGTCAGACGAACAATCGCCGTGCGGAATCCGGTTATAAAAAATATATTTCAGTGGAAGCCGAAACCCCCACTGAAAATTTAATCCGGCACTTACTGCGCCATATCAGAATTAAAACTGTTTTGATCAGCCTTCGATAGCAACGTAACCCTCGGGAATTGTAATTCCGAGATCGCTGCATATTTCAGCATTGTATTTTCTTGTAAATTCAGGCGCATACTCGATAGGCATTTCGGATATGTTTGACTCTCCTGTAAGAATCTTGTATGCCATCTCACCGGTTGCGCGTCCGATGTCATAGTAACTGATTGAAAGTGTTGCAATACCGCATTTTGCGCAGATACCCTCCTCTCCGGCGATTACCGGAACTTTTGCTGCACGGCATACTCCGTCTACAATGCTTGCGGAAGTTGCCGCCTTGTTGTCGGTAGGAATGTATATAGCGTCATTCTCTGCACATGCGCTCTCGCATATTGTGGCGATGTCGTTCGAGTCGGAGAAAGCATATTCCTTGCATGTAAGACCGAGCTTTTCAAGTTCTGCCTTGACGACCTTTATCTGATAGGCGGAATTTGCCTCAGCGGAGCAGTATACAAGACCGATATTCTTAGCGTTGGGGAGAAGCTCAGGGAACATTTTCGCTTGTTCATTCAGCGGTGCAAGGTCGGATGTTCCGGAGACGTTTCCGCCAACTGTACCTGAAAAATCTTTAATTTCAAGGGCAGTACCGTATTCTGTAACCGAGGTTCCGAGAATCGGAATTGACTGTGTAGCTGCGGAAGCTGCCTGAAGAGCAGGCGTTGCATTGGCCATAATGAGATCGACCTTTTTGGAAACAAAGCTGTTTATTATAGTTGAACAGCTGTTTGAGTCTCCGGAAGCATTCTGCTCGTCGAATATTACTTTGTCTCCGAGTTTTTCAGTAAGTGCCTCGCGGAAGCCTTTGGTTGCGGCGTCAAGTGCGGCGTGCTGCTCCAGCTGACATATTCCGACTGTGTAAGTGTCTTTGGCAGTCGCGTCTTCCTTTGCACATGAACAACATGCAGCTGTCATTGCGAGTGCAAGGAGTCCCATGATTATTTTTTTCATTTTTGCATTCCTTTCATTTGTAAAACGGAGTGTTTATATAAGACCGATAGGCCAAATATTTCTTTATTAACTTTATTCACCTTGATAAAACTGCGACAATATATTTTGTTATATTTTGCCGTTCATAAACTATTTGTATTTTATCATTTTATCGTACAAAAGTCAATGGCTTTGTAAAAAATAATCGTCAAAGTGTAAAAAATATATAAAATTATTATATTTTATTTTGTGCTGTTAAAAAGATCGTCTTTTTTACATTTTCATGAGTTTCAGACATGTTTTTTCAAATTGCGGATTGTCTGCGGTTGTAATAAATTTAAGTGCGCCGTTATTTGAATTTTTACAAAGAACACCTGCCGCTTCGAGACGCCGTCGGGTTTCTGCGGCAGTACCGCGGCATCCGTCAAACAATGTGGCATTAGGGAAAAATGCAGATATGCTTTCACGTACATGCGGATAATGAGTGCATCCGAGTACGATTGCGTCAAAATGTGTGTTTTCAAAACCTGAAAAAAGCGATGTCAGATACCGTTTAA
>CALGZV010000041.1 GCA_937934385.1 uncultured Clostridia bacterium
TCCGGAAGGTCGGTCTGAGTAATATCACCCGTAACTATGATTTTGGAATTGAATCCGAGCCTTGTCAGAAACATCTTCATCTGCTCTCTTGTTGTATTCTGCGCTTCATCAAGTATTATAAAAGAATCGCTGAGAGTTCGTCCGCGCATATATGCGAGAGGAGCTATCTCGATCGTTCCGCGCTCGATATACTTCATGCACGTTTCAGCGCCGAGCATATCATACAGCGCATCGTAAAGCGGTCTAAGATAAGGATCTATTTTGCTCTGCAGATCGCCGGGCAGGTAACCGAGCCTTTCGCCCGCCTCTACGGCAGGACGCGTCAGTATTATTTTGCTGACGCTTTTTTTACGCAGTGCGTCAACTGCGAGAGCGACCGCCAGATAAGTTTTTCCTGTTCCCGCAGGTCCGACTCCGAAAATAACGGTGTTTTCATTTATCGCGTCAACATATCTGCGCTGGCCTGCTGTTTTGGCACGGACAGGCTTTCCGCGCGTTGTAACACATATGCATTCGCTGCCCACATACTCAAGCTCACCGGCATGTCCTTCGGCAACTGCGTCAATAGCATAATGCAGAACCTGATCGGATATATCATCACCCGATAAAACCTTTGCACGGAGGTATTCAATCACAGCGGCAGCATTATCTACCATTACTCCGTCGGTTCCTTCAACACTTACCGCATCCCTGTCATCTCCGCCCGAACCGACGCTGATTATACGTACACCAAACGCATTTTCGATTTCATGCACATTTATATCAAGTGCGCCGAATATCGTCCCGGTCTGTGCCGCGCTGTCTGTAAACACCGTCTTTTTTATGAGTTCCGTCATTTAAACAATTCCTTTCGGATAATATCCTTAATATATAAATCAAAGCGGAGATAGCAACACCACTATTTGTTCCGTCCGTAAGCTAAAGATGCTGCCGGAAAAAGCCATCATGAAGCATTGCGCTCAGCTATATCATCCGCAGTTCCGACGCATCATATTCATAAGTATTAAATGAATAAATTTTCATTTAATAACTGTCATAGGAACAGGCTCAGCTATGTTTTCAATACATCTTATACGGCATATCATAGTATAAACATCTGTTCCGGAATCGGACTGTGAAACCGTCACTTCGGTTTCGCGCGAAATAATATCGGCACCGCCGAGCTGTTCGGTTATCCTTGCAGCCATTTCCGCCTGTGCGAGCATATCCGCTTCTTCTCTTGTCCGCTCCGCTGCTTCAGTATGATAAGGATAATAGATTGTGGTATATTGAGTTATAGGCAAAACGATATCGCCGAAAATGCAAAGTCTGTCTTTTACCGATTCGGTTTCAACTGCCGCCGACACATCAATATCACCGCCGCCAAACAGAAGTTCGGCGCCGAAAATACTCATAGATGTTTTTTTGACCGGAGAAGCATCATAAACACGTTTTTCGTATACCATCGGTATATCTACAGAAATTTCATGATATGTTCTCGCCATAACGCACCCGTCTGCGCGAACATATCTGTTGCTGAAATCATTTTTATTTTCCACAACTCCACTGATAAGAAGCTGCCCCTTTACAACAGTGTCGCCGTCAGACACAACAGATGCGCCTGAAAACGTGTTTACATATTCTATAAGTCCGTCTGTTGACGCAACGATATTAGCTGGCTTCGAACGGTCTGTCTGTATATTCTTTTCCCGGCTTTCAAGCAATCTTACTTCTGCCGTATTTCCGAGTATGTTAACGCTTATCCATGCCGTATCACTGTATTTTGCAAGATAATCGGTACAAAGGCCGTAAAAATCTATTCCGGGTATAAATGAGCCTACCGAACACCCAAGGCCGGAAAGCCGCTCTATAACTGTTTCTTCATCGGTTTCCGTACCTCCGACCACCTCAATATTCCAGATAATCTTTGTCGAAAACCATATGGTAAGCATAAACAGTACCAACCCTACAGCAATTCCGGGGCGGCGCTTATATCTGCTCCAAAGTGACGGAAATCCATGCATACATATACTATATACTTTTATTCCGTTTTTGTCAAGAAGAGAGACGGTTTCCGAACTGTTTCTGTGAGATATTCTGAAGCATATTCTGCCTTCGCTGTCTCTGTGAACACCATCAAAAACAATACCGCTTTCCATCAAAATATCAAGTGCGGCTTCTCCTTCTGAATCGCATGAAGGTTCGATTTTTACAGTGTCGCTTCCTTCGAAAAAATTCAATATTTTCAATATCAACATTCGCTTCATGTTCCTTTC
>CALGZV010000042.1 GCA_937934385.1 uncultured Clostridia bacterium
AGCTTAAAAATATGGAGGCGACGATTCTCGGCGCGGTCGACAAGGTAAGCGCGCTTGAATATGAGCTTTTCTGCTCGCTCCGCGATCTTGTAAATGAAGCTTCGGACGTGATCGCGCGGAACGCGTCCTGCTTTGCGCGGCTCGACGTGTACTGTTCATTTGCTTCGGTAGCCTTTGACGGAGGCTATGTCCGTCCCGAGATAGAATACAGTGACGTTCTCGAGATCCGCGAGGGACGGCATCCGGTCGTTGAAAAATTTGTCCGCAGCGGCTGCTTTGTTCCGAACGATACGCTGCTCGACACAGAACACAACCGTCTGATGATAATAACCGGTCCGAATATGGCGGGAAAATCGACATATATGCGCCAGGTCGCGCTGATAACTCTTATGGCGCAGATCGGCTCGTTCGTACCTGCCGCGTCTGCGAGAATAGGGATTGCGGACAAGCTGTTTACGCGCGTCGGCGCGTCGGATGACCTTGCGGCGGGACAGTCGACATTTATGCTCGAGATGAACGAGGTCGCTTACATACTGAAAAATGCGACAAAGCGCAGTCTTATAATCTATGACGAGATAGGACGCGGAACGAGTACCTTTGACGGAATGAGCATAGCGCGTGCGGTGGCGGAGTATACCGCAGGCAAAAAGCTCGGCGCACGGACGCTGTTTGCGACGCATTACCATGAACTTACCGAGCTTGCAGACACGCTTCCGGGCGTTGTAAACTATAATATCGCCGCGAAGAAAAAGGGCGATGAGCTGATATTTCTGCGCAGGATACTCCGCGGAGCGGCGGACGACAGCTACGGTATCGAGGTCGCAAAGCTGGCGGGCGTTCCACATGAGATAATAAAGCGCGCGCGTGTTATTCTCGACGGACTTGAAAAGAAAAGCGCGGCGGCACAGCGGCTTTTCGAGACGGAAGAACCCGTGCCGGACGAGCCTGAGAATGTTAGCTTCGAGGATCTCGGCGCGGCGGAGCTGCGCGACCGTATCGCTGCGCCCCGATATGGATATGATGACTCCGCGCGATGCACCCCGGACTCTGTATGAGCTGAAAAAACTGATAGAATGATCTTACTGAGTATCCATAAAATCGGATATTCCGCAGCACAGATAATGCAGGATGGCTGAAAACGCGGCTCTGCCGCTGCAAAAGATTTGCGGCATAAGTACGGCGTAAGCACAAATCTTTAATAAATTGATTTTGCAGATTGCGGATATATCCGGAGCGGAGGCTGTTTTCGCTGCGGGCATGGCGATGCGCATCCGATGGATCGGGCGGATATTAAAAAACTTTTTTGATACTGATTTTGCGGGAGATGGTGGGAATTAAATGAATAACGTTATAAATGTACTTGATTTTAATGTTGCAAATCTTATTGCCGCCGGAGAGGTCGTTGAGCGTCCCGCGTCGGCGATAAAGGAGCTTGTTGAAAATTCGATAGACGCAGGAGCGAAGAATATCACCGTCGAAATACAGGGCGGCGGCATATCGCTCATGCGTGTGACAGACGACGGCTGCGGAATGAGCCGCGGCGATGCGGCTATGTGTGTAAAAAGACATGCAACAAGTAAGCTGAAAACAGGAGCCGATCTTAACGCGATCATGACCTTCGGATTTCGCGGAGAGGCGCTTGCGGCGATATCTGCGGTCACAAAGCTCCGCATATATACAAAACAGCGCGGAGCTGACAGCGGAACTTTTGTCGAATGCAGGGACGGAAAGGTCATGACGGTAGAGGATACCGGCTGTGCTGCCGGAACGACGGTAATAGCCGAGGAGCTTTTTGCCAATGTTCCCGCAAGACGTAAATTTCTCAAAAAGGACTCCTCCGAGACGATGGCGGTCACATCTGCTGTTGAAAAGCTCGCACTCTCTCATCCTGAGGTATCTGTCGGGCTAATATGTGACGGAAAGCTAAGATTCCGTACCGCGGGAGATAATAAGCTTGCAAATGCGGTATATGCCGTCATGGGCAGGGATGCCGCGCGCGGACTTATTTCCGTTCACGGTATGCAGAGCAGTATCGGCGTTGACGGATTTATAGGCTCGCCCGAGCTTGCAAAAAAGACGCGCCACTCTGAAATTTTCTTTGTTAACGGAAGATATATAAGAAGCTCTGTTACCGCGGCGGCGCTTGAGGAGGCTTTTCAGTCATACATACCGTCGGGGAAATTTCCTGTTTGTGTGCTGTACATAACAATGCATCCCGTATTTGTCGATGTAAATGTTCATCCGTCAAAGCTTGAGGTCAAGTTTACGAGTGACCGGGAGGTTTTTGACGCGGTCTATTCCGCTGTACGCGGAGCGCTTGTTTACAATATTGACCGCCCTAAGTACGGACTCAGCAGGAGCGGGATATCGGCGGAGGAGCTGGTTACTGCGTTTGCACCGATGCCGGACAGGACAGAGCATACTGCCGGGCGCGGACGTATGCCGAGGAATCTGCTCGATATTGAGTACGAAGAGCCTGACGCTTCCGAGGTAAAGACAGAAGAGGGGCGCATAAGTCCTGGCGGTACTGCGGCATCTGGACAGCCGGGTGCGGACAGCACAGCTTTTAATACTGCACCTGACGGAGGTGCACCGATGGCCGGAAATGGCTCAGACGGAGCGCGGATCGGTATTACTCAGGGCGTGCGCGAAGCGCAAAGTGATATTACTATGGGTGCGCACGGAGCGCAAAGCGGCGCTTCATATTACGCCTGGAGCGGAGTACATAACGTTATTCACGCGGCGGAGGAAGGAGTACAGCATGAGCATGGTACTTTGAGAGATGAGACCGCTGTGCGGAACGGCAGATCTGCCGGACAGGATAGCGTGCAGGGTGATGTGTACGGTACTTCAAACACTGAAAAGAACGGAAATTCCGTACAGGGCGGCGCGGCAGCCGGAAAATACGGAAATAGCTGTGACACGCAGCATGCCCCGGAAGATTCCGAAGTCACTGTCAAAAAAGCGGCAGAAGTCCCGAAGTTTTCGGATTCCGTCATACGGAGCGGAGGTACAGAGA
>CALGZV010000043.1 GCA_937934385.1 uncultured Clostridia bacterium
CCCGCTCCTTCGCCGTCTGACGCCGAGCGGTATGCTTCAATGCTGTCGGAGACGGTCGGAGCAGGGTATTCTCCTCCGGACGGGTATATGGTGTCGGATAAAGACATGCCCTTCGGATACATTACCGATGAAAATACTTTTAATACGGACAGACCGGAGCATGAGTCTTTGCACGGCTGCGAAGCTGCTCCAGCCGGCGGCTCAGATGACGCTCCCGTGCTGAAGGGACTTAAGCGACCTCGCTTCCTTGAGGGTACGGAACATATTGCAGACGGAGCGGAGCGCGGAACGGCGACGCATGTATTCCTGCAATTCTGCAATTGGGACAGTGTATGCTCGGACGGTATCGAAGCCGAACGTGACAGAATGGTTCGAAGCGGATATATGACGGCGGCTATGGCGGAGCTGATATCCGTGCCGATGCTGCGGAGCTTTTTCGGAAGCAGGCTGTTTGACGAACTTCGCGGAGCGTGTAAAGTATGGCGTGAGCTGCGTTTCAATGTTCTTCTTCCGGCATGTGATTTTACGGAAGACCCCGAAAGAAAACTGCTGCTTGCAGATGAAAAGCTGCTCGTTCAGGGTATAATCGACTGTCTTTATATAACATCGGACGGAAAACTGCGCCTGCTTGACTACAAAACCGACCGGATACCGCGCGGAAAACACGCCGCTGAGCTTTTAAGAAACCGATACAGAGATCAGCTCGAAAGCTATAAAAAAGCGGCGTCGGTGATTACCGGAATGCCTCTCGACCGATGTATTATCTATGCGCTTTCATGCGGACTTGAAATTGACGTGTAAGTCCGGTCCCCTGTGTTACTGTAATACATATTCGGCGCAGCGTATCGGCGTGTGTATTTCTGTCTTCTTCCGCATCTGATCTGAAATATGTGAGGAATCCGTACTTATCGTTATAGGCTCGGAATGCTTTTGCGGCCGGAGGCTTCGGCTGACGTACCAGCTTCTGACTGCGGATCTATCAGATCATTAAACCGGTGATAAACACGTTTAAAATAATATAATTAACAGAAAGAGGAGTTTAAAATGAAAAAAATTATTTGTATATTCATCTCCGTTATAATTGCGGTGGCTTTTGCCGTATCGGCATTTGCCGGAGGCGGGACCGTAGACGTCAGCATCAATGTGACGTACCGTCAGAGCGACGCGCGCAGCATGCTTGCCCTTGTAAATGAACTTCGAAGCGGAAACGGCGGCCGCGATGCATGGTATATGAACAGTACAAATACCGAAAAGGTATATGTCGGCGGACTCTCAGACCTTCAGTGGGACTATGAGCTTGAAAAGCTCGCTATGATACGTGCGGCGGAGCTTGCACTCCGCTATGATCACGAGCGCCCGGACGGAACACAGTGCTTTACGATATACAGTGAAGCGGGCATCAGCTACGGCTACAGCGCGGGAGAAAATATCGCATACGGTTACAGAACCGTGCAGTCGATGTTCGACGGCTGGGCTGAGGAAAATGAGCCTTACCAATATCAGGGACACAGAAGAAATATGCTCGGCGAAGGATTTACCTCGGTCGCAGTTGCATGCGTTGAATATAACGGACGCGCTTTCTGGGCAATGGAGCTTTGCGGAAAGGTGAACAGTGCCGATCCGACTCCTGCAAATGATTCTTTGACCTCGGTAACTCTCCGCTCGCTGCCGCAGTATGCTCCGGCTGTTCCGGATACGACTGCTCCTGACACTGCGCCTATTGTTCCGGACACAGAGCCTGATACTGCACCCGTTGTTCCGGACACGGAACCGGATACTGCACCTATTGTTCCGGATACGGAGCCGATTGTTCC
>CALGZV010000044.1 GCA_937934385.1 uncultured Clostridia bacterium
TTACCCGTTTTGTCAAAGCCGGACTTATTCGGCTGTGGAGAGATGCTGCGGCTGACCGAAGTTTTTCGGCTGCCAAAGTGAGGGCTGCATACATTTTTTCATAAGTCTCAAGCTGTCTTTTTATACCGTCGAGTTTTTCTTTTATCGGAATTATCGGTTCGGATCCCGACCGGAGAGCGGTTATTCTGAGTTCGGTCTCATGTTTTTTGCGCATGAGCGCTTCTGATGCTCCGGATATAAAACCGTATTCGCGGCGTGCGTTATCGAGTTCCCGGGATAGCCTTTTCCGTCTGTCTGATAACGGAATTGAATCGTCTGTAAGACTGTTTCTGAGCTTTTCTGGTACAAACTGTGCATTCTGTGCGGTTATTTTTTTCAGATGTTCTCTTCGGCTGTCGTCGGCTCTGTTATCGGATTCGTCGAGCATTTCGCTCTGATGGTGTATTTCGGAATCTATCTCGCCGAGGCGTATATTAAATTTGGAGAACGTATGCATCGCCTGCTCGGCACTTTCCATATTCCAGTATGATAAAAGCTCATTAAGCTCATCTGAAAGTGAACGGATAAGTTCTTTACATTCTGTTACGCTTTGGTTTTCTGTATCCTGTCGTTTACGGTCTGCTGATATACTGTCAGATATTCTTTCGAGATCGTCGAGTATACGGTAGAGATCATTTATATCAAGCGCGCCCGTAAGATTGAGAAGCTCGTAATATTCGACGGTTGCCTGCTTTCGTGATATTATTGTTATGACAGTTCCTATCAGCGCAGTCAGACCTATGATTATCGGTATAATTCCGTTGATATCATTTCTGATATATGTTATAAATACGCCTGCGCAAAGAGAAATTGCTGAAACTGCGAAAAGTATTACGGACAGAAGGGCAAAAGCTTTTCTTTTTGAGTACGCATTTTCAGCACGCAGCTCTGTATCACGGATTCCGCCTGCATTTTCGATGTCTAAAAGCAAATCAAGTTTTTCTCCGCCGTCTGAACTGTACGTTTCGCTGTGCTTTGCAGTTATGTTTGCAAGACGCGCCTTTTCGTTTTTCAGTGTTCGGTCAAGTTCTTCCAAACGGTCGATATACGCCTCTGTCGGCAAGAATCCTTCATATGCGGTATTGTCTTTTAGCTGCTGTCTGCGAATTTTCAGTGCGTGGAGTTTTTCCCGTATCTGATCTGTTCTTCCTGCACTGAGAAGTTCGACCGCCGCCTCGCAGTATTTGACGCGGCCGTCTGCCGCTTTTAGTTTTTCGGAATTTTCCGATATTTTTTCTTCACATGCAGTAAGCTTGTTTTCAGCTTCGGAAAGCTCTCTGAAAGAAGCCTCTGCTTCTTCCATATGAAGCTTTAAAGAGCTGAGTTCTGTTCGGAGCTTGGGAATGAGTCCGTCCTTTCCGTTTTTATCCATCAGCTTGCTGCATGCGTCATCAAGCCGTTCGAGGGCATGTGAAGTGTCAATATTCCCGTCGGCGGAGAAAAGTAAGTTTTCAGCCGATTTACTGAACTCTTGCCCGGATACTGAACGGCCTCCGAGCTGGCTGACATATGCGGTTGAATAAAAGACCTCTGATGATATTCCGAAAAGATATTCGCCGGGAACGATTCCTTTGAGTATTTCTGCACCGCTGACGGCATCGGTTATTTTAACTTTATCAGTTATATCCGGGATGTACTCGCGTTCGATAAGTATCATATGCGGAAGCATACCGCCTGCCTCGCTGTCATCAAGCCTGACCGTCATGTTTCCTGCAGCTTTTCCGGTTGCGAGAGAAGTAAATTTTGCTGCTTCGCTCACATTGTTTATACCATACAGCATGAATCGTATGAAATCGCATACTGACGATTTTCCGGATTCGTTTTTTCCGTTTATTATATTTATACCGCCGGAAAGTCCGATGCTTTTCCGGTTCAGCCCTCCGAACGAATCAATTTGCAGTTTTGTAATTATCATAATAAAATATTCCGTTGTTCTGATATTTTAAAGAAAAGCTTATTTCTTTTTTGCGTATCCGGTGCTTCTGTCGACGATGCTCAGCAATTCAAGATTGTGTGCATATCTGTATACATTTTCAACGCAAAGCTCGGCTATATTCAGATATGTGTTTTTGAGATGATAATAGCCTGATACATGCGGGGTGATAAGCATGTCGCGGCATTTCCAAAGCGGGTGTTCCGGAGGAAGAGGCTCCGGGTCTGAAACATCTATTGAAGCGCCGGAAAGCTGACCGCATTTCAGCGCTTTACAGAGAGCATTTGTATCTACCGCATTTCCGCGGCCCGCGTTCAGCAGAACAGAGCCTTTTTTCATTGAAAATATTCGTTCTTCCGACATAAGGCTCTTTGTATCATCCGTAGCCGGCAGTACAAGTGCTGTAACATCTGCGCGCGGAAGTACACTGTCGAGCTTATCGGAGAGTACAAGCTCATCAATAAAGTCGGGCTTATCTTTATCGGTGCGTCTGACGCCTA
>CALGZV010000045.1 GCA_937934385.1 uncultured Clostridia bacterium
GATTATCGGCACGTTTAAGCTCAAGAAGCATAAAGAATATATCCGGTGACAGCTTATTAATAGCGCGGCGGACAGCTTTTTCGTTAGGCTCGATTATTCTGTCATGATATCTGACAAGTGTTACGATAAGCGATCTTTCATCGTTTGAAAATTTCAGACGCCTGAGTATTCTGTCGGTCATCAGGGCGCTTATTTCCGGATGTCCCTTGAAATGCCCGGTTCCGTTTTCATCTACCGTAAAAGCAGCGGGCTTGCCTATGTCGTGGAAAAATGCGGCGAGGCGAAGCTCCGGAACTGCTTTTACCGCTTCTGTTGCATATGCTGTATGCTCCAATACATCATAAATGTGATGATAATTTTTTTGATCAAATCCGCGCATAGGAAGTATTTCGGGAATGACAGCGCCGAGAATGTCGGCGTATTCGAGAATAACTCTCCGCACGTCTCTGCCGCAGATAAGCTTTTTCAGTTCGACGGCAGTCCGCTCGGCGCTGACGTTTTTCAGAAATGCCAAGTTGCGGTGAAGTGCGGCACAGGTGGCTTTTTCAGAACGATAGCCGAGTACGGATTCAAATCTGATCGCCCGGAGGATCCGAAGCGCATCCTCCGTCAGACGTGCGTCGGGCTCTCCGACACATCTGATTATACCGTTTTTAAGATCGGTTTTGCCGCCGAAAAAATCTACGAGACCGCTATTGTCGTTATATGCCATAGCATTAATAGTGAAGTCCCGCCTTGCAGCGTCATCGCGTAAACTCTTTGTAAATCCTACGCAGTCAGGTCTGCGTCCGTCGGAATATTTAGATTCTGTACGGTAGGTTGTGATCTCATACGGAATTTTGTCACAGATCACGGTAACTGTTCCGTGTCTGATACCGGTCGGTATAACTGTCATATCGGAGAAAAGCGATTCGACCTCATCCGGGAGCGCGGACGTCGTTATGTCATAATCGTGAGGAGTTTTTCCGAGAAGGCTGTCGCGTACACAGCCTCCTGCCGCATATGCTTCATGACCGTTTTTTTCAAGTCTTTCAATGAGCTTTTTAACGGTGTCGGGCAGATATATTTTTTCTGTCATGATCTTCCTTTCAGGCTGGAATATTTATTTTTATGTATTCCGGCCCGGAGTTTTTTATTTTATGTATGTAAAATCAGTCGTCGGTTCGGAATTGCAGACTGTAAAGCTTCGCATATTCGCCGTTTTGTTCGATAAGTTCGGCGTGAGTGCCTTTTTCGGTGATATGTCCGTCCGAAATAACTGCTATTTCATCAGCGTTTTTAACGGTTGACAGTCTGTGTGCAACGACGATAGTCGTTCTTCCGCAGCATAGCTCATCCAACGCTTTTTGTATCAGTATTTCGGTTGTATTGTCGAGCGCGCTCGTTGCCTCGTCAAGTATAAGTATGGGCGGATTTTTGAGAAATACACGTGCGATACTGAGACGCTGTTTTTGTCCTCCGGAAAGACGGACTCCGCGTTCACCGATCTGTGTATCGTACCCATCGGGAAGGGAAAGAATATAGTCATGTATATTGGCGCGCTTTGCAGCCTCGGTTACTTCTTCATCGGTGGCATCAAGTCTGCCGTAAAGAATATTGTCTTTTATAGATGCGTTGAACAGAAAAATATCCTGCTGAACGATGCCGATATTTCTTCGCAGAGATTCGAGTGTGAAAGAGCGTATGTCCTTTCCGTCGATCATGACAGCGCCGCCGGATACTTCATAGAAGCGCGGTATCAGGTGGCATACAGTCGTTTTTCCGCCGCCTGATGAACCGACAAGCGCATATGTTTTACCCTTTTCTATATCAAGGCTTATACCGCTCAGAATCTTATGTTCTCCGTCGTACGAACAGCTTACGTCCGCAAACTCAATGTGTCCGTCAAGCCGTCCGGCATCGACGGCGCCGTCAGAGTCCTTTTCGGGATCGGCGTCCATTATCTCGATGAAACGCTCAAAACCTGTAACGCCGTCCTGATACTGTTCCATGAAGTTGATCAGTGTCATTACCGGAGTTATAAACATTCCTACCGATACAATGAATGCGGAATAATCTCCGAATTCGATGCGTCCGCTATAAAGAAAAAATCCGCCAGCAAGAAGCACAATAACGTTGAATATGTCAGTTATAAACGATGTTCCGGAATAGAATTTTCCCATTGCGTTGTAAGCTTCGCGGCGGGAAGATACGAAAAATTTGTTTACGGCTTCGAATTTATCGCTCTCTTTCTCGGAATTTCCGAAAGCCTTGGTTACACGTATACCTGAAATGCTGCTTTCGATAGATGCGTTTATCTGTCCAGTAGCTTCGCGGCTCTTTTTAAAGGCTTCGCGCATTTTTTTACGCAAAAGCATAGCGACAAGGAGCAGAAACGGAACGCAGACAAATATTATCAGGGTAAGATAAATATTAATACTTGAAAGATAAATGAAGGCTGCGATTACGGATATTGACGATATTATAACATTTTCCGGTCCGTGGTGCGCCAGTTCGCTTATATTCATAAGGTCGTTTGTCATTCGGGACATAAGCTGTCCGGTCTCATGATTGTCATA
>CALGZV010000046.1 GCA_937934385.1 uncultured Clostridia bacterium
GATCGGATACTGTTCGGGTGTTGAGAATTATTCACGCGTTCTTGCCGGCCGTGCGCCGGGTTCAACGCCTGCGACTCTGCTCGATTATTTTCCCGACGATTTTCTTCTTTTTATAGATGAATCTCATGTTACGCTTCCGCAGGTACGTGCGATGAGCGGAGGAGACCGCAAGCGCAAAGAGAATCTTGTTGAATTCGGCTTCAGACTGCCGTCGGCATTTGACAACCGTCCGCTGTTTTTTGAGGAATTTGAAAAAAAGATACATCAGGTCGTGTATGTAAGCGCAACGCCTGCCGATTACGAGCGCGGACGCTCGCAGCAGACGGTCGAACAGCTTATACGTCCGACGGGACTTGTTGATCCGGAGATCGAGGTTCGCCCGGTCAGCGGTCAGGTAGACGATCTTATTGGGGAAATAAAAGAACGTGCGGCGCGCGGGGAACGCGTGCTTGTAACAACGCTTACGACCAAGATGGCTGAGGATCTTACCGAATTCATGAATCAGAACATGATAAAGGTCAGATATATTCATCACAGTGTTGAGACCATGGAGAGAATGGAAATAATACGCGATCTTCGTCTCGGACTGTTCGATGTGCTTGTCGGAATCAATCTTCTGCGTGAGGGACTTGATATTCCCGAAGTTTCGCTTGTCGCAATACTTGACGCTGATAAAGAAGGATTTCTGCGTTCGGAGACGTCTCTTATTCAGACTGTCGGACGGGCTGCGCGTAACGCTGACGGAAAGGTAATTATGTACGCCGACAGTGTTACCGGATCTATGCAGAGGGCAATAGCCGAGACTAACCGCCGCCGCGAGATACAGATGGAATATAACAGGGAACACGGCATAACGCCGCAGACGATCGTCAAGGCGGTAAGGGACGTTATAGAAATAGACCGGCGAGAGGAAAAGAGAAAGGATTCGCTGTCCAAGCGTGCAAGCAGTGCTGCCGATAAGACAGCTATCCTTACGGACGAAGAGAGAGAAAAGCTCATATCGGAGCTTACGGATGAAATGAAAACCGCAGCGGCTGCACTTGACTTTGAACGTGCGGCGTATCTGCGCGACAGGATAGCGACCGTCAGAGGAGCTGCCGGCGCTGCTTATGTTAAAGACAAAGGTAAACCTAAGTATAAATGGGAACGCGGCAAGTATCCTAAAAAATAAAATATCGGAATTTTAACAGGTGGTATAAATGGCGTCTAAATATATTACTGTACGCGGAGCGCGCGTACACAACCTTAAGAATGTGGATCTGAAAATACCGAGAGACAAACTGGTCATATTTACCGGACTTTCGGGCTCCGGAAAGTCGTCACTTGCATTTGACACTATCTATGCAGAGGGACACCGCAGATTTGTCGAGTCTCTCTCGTCATATGCGCGTCAGTTTCTCGGACAGCTTGACAAGCCGGATATCGATTCGATCGAGGGTCTTTCGCCGGCTATTTCGATCGATCAAAAAACAACGTCAAGAAATCCTCGCTCGACTGTCGGTACGGTTACCGAAATATACGATTATCTGCGCCTTTTGTATGCACGCTGCGGCATACCTCATTGCCCTGTCTGCGGACGCGAGATCGTTCAGCAGACGACGGATCAGATAATTGACCGCATAATGTCGCTTCCCGAAAGAACACGTTTTATGATTCTTGCTCCGGTAGTACGAGCTAAAAAGGGAATGCACGAAAAGGTTATTGAGGATTCAAAGCGCAGCGGTTTTGTCCGTCTGAGGATAGACGAAAGCATGTATGATCTCGGAGAGGAAATAAAACTCGATAAGAATAAAAAGCATGATATCGACGTTGTTGTTGACCGCCTTATCCTTAAACCGTCGATACGTGACCGGCTCGGCGATTCGGTCGAAACAGCTCTCGGACTCGCCGGAGGGAATATTACGGTAAGTATAATAGGAGAAAACGGCGAGGAGGGTGAAGAACTCAGCTTTTCCCAGAATTACGCATGTGAGGAGCATGGAATAAGCGTTACTGCTCTTGAACCGAGAATGTTCTCTTTTAATAATCCGCTCGGAGCATGTCCGGACTGTCTCGGAATCGGCGAACGGCATGTTATTTCGTTTGACCGTATTGTTCCGGATAAATCACTCTCGCTTCGCGAGGGAGTGCTTCGCTGCAACGGCTTCAAGAGTATTGATGACGATACCTGGATGGGACCGCTTTTCAAGGCAGTCGGTGCAAAGCACGGATTTACGCTTGATATGCCGCTTTGTGAGTATTCGGATGAGGCTTATAATGCTTTGGCATACGGCACGGGAGATGAGCTGTATTACGTTGAGAGAAGCTTTGACGGAGTCGAGCGAAATCAGAACATTAAATTTGCCGGCGTCGTCGGAATGGTTCAGCAGCGTTACGATCAGACTCAGGATGAATATTATGAACAGTTTGTAGAGGATATGGAGTGCCATACCTGCCACGGCAGAAGACTCAAGCCGGAGGTTCTGTCGGTTACGGTCGGAGGACTTAACATACATGAGCTTTGCGCGCTTCCGATAAAGGATTCGGTAGTATTTTTTGATAACCTCGAAATGGATCCGTCACGTACTGTTATCGCGCGTGAAATACTCAAGGAGATAAAATCGAGACTTAATTTTCTGAAAACGGTCGGACTTGAATATCTCGATCTTGCACGAAGAGCGGGAACGCTTTCGGGCGGAGAAGCTCAGAGAATACGCCTTGCAACGCAGATCGGATCGTCTCTTATCGGAGTTTTATATGTACTTGATGAGCCGAGCATAGGTCTGCATCAGCGCGATAATGATAAGCTTATCGGCGCCCTTTTGAATCTTCGCGATATAGGAAACAGTGTTATCGTTGTCGAGCATGACGAGGACACGATGCTTAAATCCGACTATATAGTTGATATCGGTCCGGGTGCCGGAATACACGGCGGAGAGATAGTTGCGGCAGGAACGCCCGAACAGATCATGAAGAATCCGAAATCAGTAACCGGAGACTATCTGTCCGGACGGAAAAAAATAGCTGTTCCATCCGCGCGCCGTCCCGGAAACGGAAAGTTTCTGACGGTATACGGTGCGAGGGAGAATAATCTGCGCGGGATAGATGTTAAGATCCCTCTCGGAATGCTTGTCTGTGTAACGGGTGTGTCAGGTTCGGGAAAATCCTCTCTTGTCAATTCGATAATCTATCCTGTTCTTGCGCACGATCTCAACCGCGCATTTACCTATCCGGGTAAATTTGATCGCATAGAGGGAATCGAAGCGCTCGATAAAGTCATTGCAATAGATCAGAGTCCTATCGGGCGTATGCCAAGCTCAAATCCCGCGACATATACCGGACTTTTCTCGATAATACGTGAGTTGTTTGCTTCGACTCCCGATGCAAAGATGCGCGGTTACAAGCCCGGAAGATTTTCTTTTAATGTTAAAGGCGGACGCTGCGAGGCGTGTGAGGGAGACGGTGTAAAACGGATAGAAATGCACTTCCTTCCCGATGTTTATGTTACATGCGACGTATGCAAGGGACATAGATATAACCGCGATACGCTCGAGGTCAAGTATAAGGGAAAGAATATTTATGATGTACTCGATATGACAGTCGAGGAAGGACTGGAATTTTTCTCTGCGATCCCTTCGATATCAAGAAAGCTGAAAACGCTTTATGATGTCGGACTCGGATATATAAAGATAGGTCAGCCGTCGACTACCATATCGGGCGGCGAGGCGCAAAGAGTCAAGCTTGCGACAGAGCTTTCCCGCCGTTCCACCGGTCAGACCTTCTATATTCTTGATGAACCTACTACGGGACTTCACACCGCCGATGTAGCACATCTGATAGATGTACTTCAAAAGCTTGTAGATGCAGGTAATACAGTTCTTGTTATCGAGCATAATCTTGATCTTATAAAAACCGCAGATTATATTATTGATCTGGGGCCTGAAGGCGGAGACGGCGGAGGAACTCTTGTTGCAGAGGGAACTCCCGAACAGGTTGCTCTTTGCGAGAGATCGTATACCGCGAAATTCCTCAGGGACAAGCTTAAATAATAAATAACAACCCGACCTGCCAGACGTAACCAAAGCTTACTGACGGGTATCTCGGAACTTTGTTGCTTTAGGGCAACAACCTGACTGCCCTCCGCAAGCTTTGATTGCGGAGGGCTACTCCGAAACCTTGTTGTTTCACAACAATAAAAAATACGCGTTAAGTGTCAAGCTTAACGCGTATTTTTTACTTTCGTAAATTTATACAAGTCCGATCAGTCTTGTGACGGAGGTGACTATGATACATAGTGCCATTCCGATCACAGTCGGAATGACTGCCGACAGCAGTGTCCATTTAATGCTTCCGGTTTCATGCTTTATTGTCAGCAGAGTTGTCGAGCATGGCCAGTGCATAAGTGAGAACAGCATAGTGCAGGCAGCGGTCAGCCACGTCCAGCCGTTTGCGACCAAAAGCTCGCGTATGGCATCAAGGTTTCCAATCTCGGAAAGGCTTCCGCTGGCGGTATATGCCATAATTATGATCGGAAGAACGATCTCGTTTGCCGGAAATCCGAGAATAAATGCGATCAGTATAACTCCGTCGAGTCCCATAAGCCGTCCGAGCGGATCGAGAAATCCGGCACAGTAGGACAGCAGTGTCATGTCACCTATCGTAATATTGGCGGTTATCCAAAGTAATATTCCGGCGGGGATAGCTACCGTTGCCGCACGTCCGAGAACAAACAGTGTGCGGTCGAATATGGATCTGACTATTACTTTTCCTATCTGAGGCCGGCGGTAGGGCGGAAGTTCAAGTGTGAATGACGACGGTATGCCGCGCAGAAGTGTTTTTGAAAGAATGCGCGTTACCGCAAATGATGCGGCTATTCCGATAAGGATTATTACCGTCAGCATGAGTGCGGACAGTATCGATGCCGGAATACCTCCGGAGCTTCCGCCGACGATAAAGAACATAGTTATTATCGCGATAAGAGTCGGAAACCGTCCGTTGCACGGTATGAAATTGTTTGTGACGATAGCGAGAAGTCTTTCGCGCGGCGAATCTATTATGCGGCAGCCTACAACGCCTGCGGCGTTACAGCCGAAGCCCATAGCCATGCAGAGCGCCTGTTTGCCGCATGCTCCGCAGCATTGGAGAGGTTTGTCGAGATTGTAGGCGATTCTCGGAAGGTATCCGACGTCTTCAAGCAGTGTGAAGAGCGGAAAGAATATGGCCATAGGCGGAAGCATTACTGATACGACCCATGCAAGCACCCGGTATGCACCGAGGACGACAATTCCGTGAAGCCACTGCGGCGCTCCGGCTTTAACAAACAGATCGGTCAGCACATCCTGAAATCCGAAAAGCAAACGCGAGAGAAGCTCGGACGGATAATTGGCTCCGCTTATAGTAAGCCAGAAAATAAACGCGAGCATCAGGAGCATAACGGCATATCCGCTTACACGCCCTGTAAGAAAACGGTCTATTCGCCGATCTCCGCGGTCATACGCCTTGCGGTCGTATTTGACCGCTTCGCGGCATATTTCTTCTGCGCGATTGTTGATTGCCGTGACGATTGCATCGCGAACACCTTCAGAACCGTATATACTGCGTATCTTTTCACGTACATTATTTATTTCGGCTTCCAATGCATTGCGCGCGCCGTCACTGTCGCAGATATACCCGCATATTTTGTCGGAGAAGCTGTCATCGTCCTCAATGAGACGGAGTGCAGCAAACCGGCTGTTGAGCTTTCCGTTGCAGTATTGTTCTATTGTACCGGACAGCGACTGCACTGCTGATTCGATACCATCGGGATACGTTGTTTTTGTGGGAGAGGCGTCGTATTTACCGGAGGATATTTTGTCCATAGAGTCAAGAATTGATGACAGACTTTTTTTATGTCTTGCAACAGATGTTACAACAGGGAGACCAAGCTTCCGCGAGAGAATATCAGTGTTGATACGTATTCCTTTACGCTTTGCCTCGTCCATAAGATTGACACATACTATTATGTTCGGAGAAACCTCTGCAGTTTGTAGAACAAGATTAAGATTTCTTGAAAGACATGTAGCGTCGCACACAACTATTGTTGCATCAGGTCTGCCGAAGCAGATAAAATCGCGTGCCACCTCCTCTTCCGCCGAGTGGGCTGAGAGTGAATATGTTCCCGGAATATCTACCATGACGTATTCGAAATTTTCACTTCGAACCCGACCGTATGCACTGCTTACCGTTTTCCCAGGCCAGTTTCCCGTGTGCTGATTCATTCCTGTAAGCCCGTTGAAAACGGTACTTTTCCCAACATTGGGATTCCCTGCAAGTGCGATTATTTTTTCATCGGGACTGTTGCGGACGATGACCGGAACATCGCGCGCCGCATTCATTCCTACCGAGCTTCCGGTTAATCCCACCGAACCGCCTCCCCGCAATCTTTAAGCATAACTGTTTTTCCGTCTTTTTTCCGTATCGCAATAACGGCTCCGCGTATAAGATATGCGCAGGGATCACCGAGCGGACTTTTTCCGACACATTCGACTACTGTGTTTTCGGTAAGTCCGATATCAAGCAGCCTTCTCCGCATACTTCCCTCAGCGGACAGCCCTCCTATTACAGCTTTTTCCCCGGGAGAGATATCGCATAAAAATTTTTGATCTTTGTTATTCATTTGTCCATCCTTTCTCCGCTTTACTATTTAAATATTAAAATTGAAATATACGGAAAGCGGAAAATTCCCCGGACACAGGCAGTTTACTCCTGTGTCTCATTATGCATTTTATTCATGCAGTGTCTGCCTTGTTACTGAAGTTCAAATATTTAAATAAGATAAAAACGCAGCCTCAGAACGTTTCTGTGCCGGATATGTGTGCTGTCTTAAAAAGCGGGTAGATTACCATCATATAAATAGAATCAGTTTGGTAAGCGGAATATCTTTCTGTGTTTTGTCCGGAGAGCGAAAATGACAGTTACTCATACGGGCTGATGTATTGACAAATAAAAGGTTTGAGGGTATAATAAACAGTATCGGAAAATCAACAAAAAGCGACCGCATGATGTACCATGGAGAGTCGGTATACGGCGTTCATAAATCGGATTTATGAAAAAGCCGGAGAAAGGATAAAAGACAGAATGAAATCTGATTACAAAGGAATAAAGCTTTGCCCCGGAGGACATGTTTACAAAGGCGGAAAGCTTACCCCGTCGGCAGATGGCGGAAAAGGCGGACGCGGAAAAACAATAGCATACGGAATTCTCTCCGCGCATAATGACGGCGGAGCTATAACCGAGGAAAGCGCAGCAAACGGACTTCGTATACATTTTGATGCTCTCGCGTCACATGATATTACATATGTCGGTATTATTCAGACTGCACGTGCAAGCGGACTTGAAAAATTTCCGATACCTTATGTTCTGACAAACTGTCACAACAGCCTC
>CALGZV010000047.1 GCA_937934385.1 uncultured Clostridia bacterium
GCTTGAATTTAATATTGGCACGGCGAGCCTGATATTCGACAAAGTTAGAACACGAGCTTATCTCAACATAACGGTTATACGAAGGCATGTACACCTCTATGTCATATGTCTTTGCCGAAGAAAAGCCCATATCTCCTGTAGAAAGGCATACAACTCTGTGCGGAAGTCCAAGTCCCTGAAGCACTCTCTGTGCATCAAGAGTAAGCGCTTCCAGCTCATCCCATGACTTTTCCGGATCAGAGAATTTTACAAGCTCAACCTTGTTGAACTGATGCTGACGGATAAGGCCTCTTGTATCACGGCCTGCACTTCCCGCCTCTGCACGGAAGCATGCAGAATATGCACAGAACTTGAGAGGAAGTTCACTTCCGTCAAGTATCGTATTCTTATACATATTTGTTACAGGAACTTCTGCGGTAGGAATAAGGAAATAGTCTGTACCCGCTACTTTGAAAGCATCCTCCTCAAATTTAGGAAGCTGACCTGTACCTCTCATAGAGTCGCGGTTTACCATAAACGGAGGGAATATCTCGGTATACCCGTGTTCTGTATGGGTATCAAGATAGTAGTTAATAACTGCTCTTTCAAGATGCGCTCCGGCCCCCCGGTAAAAATGAAAACGCGCTCCGGTTACTTTAGTGGCTGTTTCGGGATCAAGTATTCCGAGACGGTTTCCGATATCCCAGTGAGCCTGCGGCTCAAAATCAAAATTCCTTGCCTCACCCCAACGGCGTATCTCAACATTCTCGCTGTCGTCTGCACCTACAGGAACGCTTTCGTCGGGGAGATTCGGTATCGAAAGAAGCAAATTCTCTATTTCAGTCTCAAGTGCATCGATTTTTTCGGTATCAGCCTTTACTTTGTCGGAAAGCTGCTTCATCTCTTCAAAAATCGGAGCAGTATCCTTGCCCTCTTTTTTGAGTTTCGGAATCTCCTTTGACACGCTGTTCTGCTTTGCACGAAGCTGTTCAGTATCCGATATCAGAGCGCGACGGCTTATATCCGCCTCAAGAATACGGTCTATATCGGCACTGTAGTCCTTGTTGCGGGTCAAAAGCCTCTTTTTTACATATTCAGCATTTTCTTTTATAAATTTTATGTCAAGCATTTCCATGCCTCCATTGATTTGTTTTACTTAAATTATATAGTTTTTCTTTTCCTGCCGATTTCAGACATTTCCCGACTGTTCAGGTATATCGGAAACTTCGTCAAAAAAACGTTCTCCGCATATATGTTTTATTATTGTTTCAAAATCGTCATTATCAGAGAACTCAATTTCGATCTTTTTTTTCTTTCCGGAACTGACGATCCTGACTCCGCGTCCTAGTGATTCACTGATACGCGATTCAAGATAAGACATGTAGTCCACCCGCGGAAGCACCTGCTGTTCAATATCAAAATCAGAATTTTCAATCTCAAACTGCTTATTCATTGATCTTACAAGCTCTTCTGTTGCACGAACCGAAAGCTCACGTTTTACTACTGTCTGAGCAGCATTCTCTATCTCCGATTTATTTTTAAGTCCGAGCAATGCGCGGGCATGTCCGGAACTGAGTGTCCCGTCAGCAACTGTTTTCATTACAGAATCCGGAAGATCAAGAAGCCTGAGCGCATTGGATACAGCGCTCCGGCTGCGTGAAATTCTTCCCGACACTTCTTCCTGCGTCAGACCATATTCTTCCATAAGCTCCCGGATAGCCGCTGCTTCCTCGATGGGATTCAGATTCTCACGCTGAATATTTTCAATAAGTGCAAACTCAAACGCCTTTTTATCATCAGCCTCTGTTACGATAACGGGAACTTCCTTTAAACCCGCCATTTTCGAAGCTCTCCAACGCCGTTCTCCGGCGATTATCTCATAAAAACCGTCACCCGCCGGACGGACAAGAAGCGGCTGAAGCACTCCGTTAACCGCTATCGAATCAGCGAGTGAGGCAAGCGCTTCCGGATCAAACTGTTTTCTCGGCTGTCCGACCCGCGGTTCGATATCCGAAATGCGCAGCACTGTTACTCCGCTTCCGGAATCTTCCGTGATGTTATCCAAAAATATCGCGTCAAGGCCGCGTCCGAGGCCCGAATTTTTATTTTTTGCCATTATCTATAGGTCTTGCAGCTATGCGATATATGCTGCGTCCTCCAATCTGAAAAATTGCTGTTAAAGATCAAGATTTTATATACGTTCGATTAATTCCTTGGCAACATCTAAATAGGCCTGGCACCCTTTTGAATACTTATCAAAATACAACACCGGCATACCGAAGCCAGGAGCCTCCGACAGCCTGACATTCCTCATTATAGTCGTCGAAAACAATTTGCCCGAATAATACTTCTTAAGCTCGTCCATTACCTGAAGCGAAAGATTAAGTCTTCCGTTATACATTGTTACCAGAATTCCCGTTATATCAAGTCCTCTGTTGTAAAGCCGCTTTACCTGCTTTATAGTAACCATAAGCTGTGTAAGTCCCTCGAGTGCATAGAATTCGCACTGCATCGGAATTATCACTCCATCGCTTGCGGCGAGAGCGTTCATCGTCAGTATACCGAGTGACGGAGGACAGTCGATCAATATGTAGTCAAACATATCTCCGATCGGAGAAAGTCCGTTTTTCATGCGAAATGCTCTGTCATCTGCCGTAACAAGCTCGAATTCGGCACCCGCAAGAGATATGTTTGCCGGCATAATCGAAAGATTTTCGTATTCTGTAGGAGTTATAACACTATCCGCTCCGGCGCGCCCTATAAGCACATCGTATGTAGAAAGCTTCATATTTTTCTTGTTAATGCCAACACCGCTGGACGCATTGCCCTGCGGATCCGCATCAACAAGCAGCACTTTCTTTCCGAGCGCACCAATCGAAGCGGAAAGGTTCACAGCAGACGTCGTCTTTCCTACGCCGCCTTTTTGGTTGGCAAGGGCGATTATCTTTGCCAATTCAATTCCTCTTTCTCTTTTTATTTACAATTTTTATTCCGATTTTTTCACATATTTATTCTATCACGATTGCTACTGCTTGTCAACCGTAAATAAGAATAATTCTTACCTGTACACGCCTGCAGCAAACGCTCAGCAAGGAGGATTTATCTTAATTATCAGTTCAAATCCTCCGTCTCCTGAGACCCGGCGCTCAGACTTAACATCTACTCCGCTCTGTCTCACAATATCAATCGCCTTATCTATAGTATTATAAAACAGCCGCATATCCTTAAGTATCAGTTTGCGTTTACGTGTGTTGCGTTCATCAGGCTGTTCGGGAAGCATGCAAAGCTTACGGTCAATATATTCTTCAGTTGCAGAGACATTCATTCCTCTTGTTATAACATGCTCGATAGCCGCAATACGCTCATCGGGGTCGGTCATTCGCAGAAACGCGCGCGCATGACGCTCGGTAAGATGGCCTTCCGTAATAAGCTCCCTTTCGCGCTGTGAAAGCTTCAGAAGGCGAAGCTTATTCGCCACATATGACTGACTTGACGAAAGGTGTACGGCAATCTGTTCCTGAGTAAGTCTGTATATATCAATTAATGCAGCGATCGCACCCGCCTGCTCAAACATTGTGAGTCCTTCCCGTTGAACATTTTCAATCAGAGCAAGCTCAGCCGCAGTCCGGCTATCA
>CALGZV010000048.1 GCA_937934385.1 uncultured Clostridia bacterium
ATAAGGCTTAACGTCCGACCATGTGGCCAGATCCTTGCGCGGCTTATTTCCTCCGCGTCCTATCGATAGTATCCTCTTTGCATAATCAGGGTCAGACTCAAGAAGAACGGCAAATTCCTCATCATAAAGCTTTGCCCACGCAAGCGTTTTATCATATACCTGCTCCGACGTCATACGGGATATCGTATTTTTGCTGACGTCTGCAAGCTTGTCCATATCAAGCAGACAACCGGACGTACTCATTTTCTTAACAGTAAAAGCAAAATCCTCAAACGGTGCCGTAGGATTAGCTGCGCGCCACTCTTCAAAATTCGAGTTGAGCAGCGTCATAACATATTCGGTCAAAGCCTCGGACGCATAGCCGTGCGCATCATACCAGCGCATATCCACTCCGTGATCGCGTTTTGAGAGCTTCTTCTTTGAATTGCCTTCAAGCTTCATAAGCTGTGAAATATGCAGATATTTGGGAAGCTTGAAGCCGAGCGCCGAGAAAAGCTGTATATGGAACGGCAGCGACGAGAGCCATTCTTCTCCGCGTACAACATGCGTAGTACGCATGAGATGATCGTCGACGGCATGCGCAAAATGATACGTAGGAATACCGTCGCTCTTGAGCAGAACATGATCGCGGTCATTTTCGGTTATTTCAACCTGTCCCTTTACAAGATCGGTAAATTTCATTTTATGCTCAATATTTCCGACGGAGCGGAAACGAAGCACAAAAGCCTCTCCTGCGTCAAGCTTTTCGGTTATTTTTTCTATCGGAGCATCGCGCCACACAGCCCATTTCCCGTAATATCCGGGATCGGCTTTTACAGCCTCCTGCTCAGCCCGGATGGCGGTAAGCTCCTCCTCGGTACAGAAGCAGGGATACGCAAAACCGCGTTTTACAAGATCCTTGGCAAAAACGTGATATATCGCTTTTCTTTCACTCTGTCGGTACGGCCCGTACGCGCCTTTTTCCGATCCGCCGGGCAAAGCTCCCTCATCAAAAACGATTCCGTAATTCTGAAGTGTGCCTATAAGATTCTCCTCAGCGCCCTCCACTTCGCGCTTCGCGTCAGTATCTTCGATCCGGAGATAAAAAACGCCTCCGCTCTGATGTGCCAATCGTTCCGATACTCTTGTCGGGAAAAGTCCTCCGAAATGAACAAATCCCGTAGGACTCGGTGCAAATCTTGTTACCTTTGCCTCTGCAGGAAGCTCGCGCGGAGGATATTTTTTCTCCATATCGTCGGGCGTTTCGGTAACGTCCGGAAAAAGAAGTTCTGCAAGTCTGCCGTAATCTATTGATTCCATTCTGATATATTTTCCTTTCAGATTTAAATACCGTTAAGCTATAATCAGTTCAAATACAGGTTTGAACTGCGTTCGCGTTCAAGCGTAGTTGTCATTCCGTGACCGGGATAAACCTTATAATCGCCTTCAAGTGCAGCAAGTATTTTAAGCGAATGCATGAGTGTCATAAAATCTCCTCCCGGAAAATCATATCTGCCTATACTGTCACGGAAAAGAGTATCTCCGCTTATCATGTCACTACCGCAAATATAACATACCGATCCCGGTGTATGGCCCGGAGTATGCATAACTGTGATTTCTTCGCCCGCTACGGTTATTTTGTCGCTGTCATGCAGAATAATATCCGCAGGAGAATTTTTAATCTCGTCTGAGGAAAACCTTTTCATCAGGTTCAGCTCACAATCGGTAAGAAAATCCGCATCACTTTCGTGTAAATATACTTTTGCACCGGTAGCCTTTCTAAGCGGTTCGAGCGCCATAATATGATCAAAATGTGCAGGTGTAAGCAGAATATGGGTGCATTTAAGTTCATGCTCTTCTAGCTTTCTGATTATTTTATCCGCTTCATCTCCCGGATCTACAACAGCGCATTCTCCCGAGCCGGCGCCTATAAGAAAATAGCAGTTTGTTCCCATAACGCCTACACTGAATTTAAGAATCTTCAATCTGCTTACCTCCTCCGGAACAAATAAGGGGTATGCCGTACAGTCTTTTGCCGTCCTGATATCACATTTGTACTTTGCGCAGTATACTTATAAAAGTACGCCGATAAACAACAAAGTTGAAAGTAGTATACCATATTTTTTTTCGATTGTCTATATAAACTTTCAAAATTCTATTGCAATTA
Organism: uncultured Clostridia bacterium; assembly: GCA_937934385.1. Lineage (GTDB taxonomy): Bacteria > Bacillota > Clostridia > Oscillospirales > CAG-272 > UMGS911. The sequence goes on from CALGZV010000048.1 coordinate 2,147, forward strand.
CTTCAATAAAATGCTATAATTTAACGTGCGTAAAATAAAACCTCCACCATTTAATGCAAGACAGAACATTTCAGAAGAAAGGTTGCCGAAGATGCGTAATTTTTTTAAATTCAAAAACGCTTCGTCCGTAACCGCTAAAATTACGGCAAAACGGATACTGACGATTACGGCATGTCCGGTGTTGCTTGCCGCTGTTATTCTTGCGTGCATAAATATCGGGGACATAATAAACCGCGCCGGGTCCGAAACAGTCTCCGGAGATTATGATATTAATCTTATATATTACAATCATCTCTCGTTGAAGCAAAAAAAACTCTACAACTCCATAACAGACGCTTCAGAATTGTGCAGTGAATTTACAGAAATTCTTGATTATACTTACGATGAAAATGATTTAACTAAGGTAATAAAATATATCCGTGCCGAACATCCTGAGCTTTTTTATGTTGACTTCGGCGCTCTCGAGATACAAAACTCCTACCGTAAAAGCATGGTCAAAATGGCATATTGCGCCTCCTCAGAGCAGATCGACATAATGAAGAAAGAGCTTGAATATAAACTCGAACAAATTGTGTCGCTGACCGCAGAATCAGAAGAAAACTTCAGAAAAATCCTGATCCTGCATGACGCACTCATTGCATCATGCAGTCCTGTAAACTCAGATGAAAGTTCAAATTCTCTTTACAGATCCGCATACGGAGCAATTGTTCTCGGCAAGGCGTCTGCAGACGGATATGCACAGGCATACGGACTGCTTCTCGAAAAGTTAGGAATATACAGCTGTCTTGTCTTCGGTAATCAGCGTAAAAGCGGCGCAAATCTTGTATGGAATCTTGTATGCGATAACGGGAATTACTACCATGTCGATACATTGTGGGACGATCCGGAAATACCGGAGAACCCTGATACGGCACTGCATGCATATTTTGCAATAAGCACAACAGAAATATCATTTGAAAGGAACATATATGATCGGGAAATCATTCCGTCATCTGAAAATGTTCCGGATTATTACTCGCTTGTCCTCCGTAAAGCCAATAACGAACAGGAGCTTGCTGATATACTTGTGCCTCTGATAGCCGAGCTTGCAGAAGCAGGGACCCGTTACGGTGAAATTTATGCGTCCTTCTCTCCCTCAGATGAACAGCTTTACGGCGCGATCACCGATGCAATACGGAACGTAAACATTAAATCGGAAAACGGTAAACTTATCCTCGCAATTGCCGATACATATCCGATATCAGATCGTCCCGGTTACATTGTGTTCAAGCTTTATTATGCGGACGAAACAACAAAAACAAACTACTCAAAATTTATATAATCAGATCAAAAAGGTATCGAAAGGATCAAAAATCAAAATGTTAAATATCGCAATTCTCGGTTACGGTACAGTTGGAAAAGGAACTGCTCAGGTACTTATGAAAAACAAGAAGCAGATCGAAAAGCGTTTGGGAAAAGAATTCAATATAAAATATATTCTCGACCTCCGCGAGTTTCCCGGAGACCCTCTCGAAGACCGCGTTGTACACGATTTCAGAATCATAGAAAACGATTCTGATGTATCCATTGTAGCGGAAATGCTCGGCGGATCTCACCCCGCTTATGATTTTACTGTTGCTGCTCTGCGCGCAGGAAAAAATGTCGTAACATCAAATAAAGAGGTCGTTGAACGTTTCGGAGAAGAATTGCTTCGCATTGCAGATGAAAACAATGTTCGTTATCGCTTCGAAGCAAGCGTAGGCGGCGGAATACCTGTAATATCTCCTCTCATCCATTCACTTACAGCGCAGAATACGATAACAGAGATCAATGCTATACTTAACGGAACAACAAACTACATACTATCGCGCATGAGAAATGAAGGTCTGTCATATGACGAGGTACTCAGCGAAGCTCAAAAACTCGGATATGCAGAAGCCGATCCCAGCGCCGATGTTGACGGTTGGGATGCATGTCGCAAAATATGCATTCTCGCTGCTATCGCATTCGGAAAACTCATTCCTAAAGATGCAGTAAAAACACACGGAATTCGCGATATAACTCTTGACCATATAAAGAAAGCCGAGGAAAGCGGAGCAAAAATCCGTTTAATCGGACGCGCAGTAAAGCTTGACGACGGAAGAATCCATCTTTCTGTTGAACCGTACGCTGTCAAAAATGAAAACCCGCTCGCCGGAGTCGACGATGTATTCAACGCCATAATGATTCGCGGCGATTCTGTCGGCGATGTTATGTTCTACGGCCGCGGCGCGGGAATGTTTCCCACTGCAAGCGCTGTTGTATCCGACATTGTGGATATAATGGCTCGCGGAGACAGCTTTGCAGCAGATGAAGCACTTCGCTTTGAGCAAGCTCCCGAGCTTTATGCTCCTGAGCTTCCTGCCGATCTTATCGCAGCTACAAAGGAAACACTCGGAACACCGGTTTTCGAAATGTAAAATAAAAACAGCCAAAAACGAATATAAATAAAAACAGCTGAAACAGAAAATAAATTTCTTTTCAGCTTTTTTACTTTTATTTTTAATTTATATCTTATTCACTTTGAAATATCGGTTTCAAATATAACTTTTTTGCAGGCTTCACAATAATTCGCTTCAATTGTAAACGAAAGAAGTGTATATTTTGCCGCTTTTATAATTCCTGTACCGCTCAATATGTCCATAAAATTTGCTTTTTTATCACCCTTTTTCCAATATACACCGCTTCTTCCGCTTCCAGATATAATTCCTCCCTGCATTTCCTGATCACAATACGGACATTTCATAATAAAACTCCTATTAATTTCAATTTACAGCGGTCGGAATGATATTCAATTATTTTTATTCTTTTTCACGTTACACTCAGAGACCCATACACGCATAACCGCAGCCTGAGTTTTGGCGTCAGCGATCTTCCCTGCCATAATATCCGCGGCCACATCGTCAAGAGAAACAAGCTCCACTTCAAGAAATTCGTCATCGTCGGTATGTCTCTCTCCGAAGCTCAGTGAGCGAGCTACAAACATATGTATGACCTCATCCGAATATGCACAGGTAGGATACAGCGGTCCGAGATATTCATATTTTTCAGCTGTAATACCGGTTTCCTCTTTTAGTTCGCGCGCCGCAGCATTCACCGGATCTTCATCCTTGCTGTCAAGCTTACCGGCGGGTATTTCCAATAAAACTTTCCCTACAGGATAACGGTACTGTCTCTCCATAACGATCTTTCCGTCATCGGTAACGGCGACTATACATACCGCTCCGACATGCTTTATATATTCGCGTCCCGATTCGGCTCCGCCCGGAAGCTCAACGGTATCCTTATATACCTGAAGCAGCTTTCCGCTGTAGACCTTCTCTGAAGATATCTGTTTTTCCTCAAGTCCTTTTTCTTCATTGTAAATCATAAAATCTCCGTTCCCG
>CALGZV010000049.1 GCA_937934385.1 uncultured Clostridia bacterium
GTAGTTATCTTCATGTTTTCACGTCCGCAATCCACAAGTCCTACCTTAAATCCGAGATGCTCGGCAAGCATACAGTCGTCGGTTGCCTCAAAGCCCTCGGCCTCCGCAATATATGCAGAAGCTAAATATAAACTCGTTTTGAATGCCTGCGGCGTCTGCGCCCTCCACAGATCGGCACGGTCAAGCGTATCGGTTATAAATCCGTTTTCATCGCATCTTTTTACAGTATCGGTCATACGCTCAGCCGCTGCCGCTGCTCCGCATGCACATGCCTTTTTAAGCACACTGAGTATCATATCCGGTGTTATAAGGCAGCGCGCACCGTCATGTATAGCAACGTACTCCGAATCCTCGGATATCGCCGATATTCCGTTTAAAACCGATTCACGCCGGGTATTTCCCCCGGCAACTGCACGTACAAGCTTTGTAATGCCGTATTTTTTCTTAAAATCCTCATACAGCGAAAGCTCGTCCTTTCGCGCTGCAACGATAATTTCATCAACCTGCGTACATGACTGAAACGCAAGCAGCGTCCTGACTATAACGGGAATACCGCCGATTTCAGTCAGCTGCTTTGTCCGAGGCATATTTCCCATACGCGAGCCGCTTCCTCCTGCGACAATAACAGCCGAAACAAAGCAGTTATCAGGAGTTAAAAGTCCCGCGGCGGCGCGAAGCACATCAGGCAGCTTTTTTAAAATATTAGCCATACGGTAAACCATTACCCTTTTTGATCTTTATTTAGTATCCCATAACATAAGCCGAGCCGATTTAAAAGCAGGCGGCAACTCTGTTATCGGGTATTTCAGAGACGAATACGACTGTCTCCGGAAAATTGCTTTGATGCCGCCTCATATAAAAACAAAGGTCAACATGCTTTTTGTTATAAGTATACCATATAATGTATTTTTTAACAATAGGAAACGGGATAAATTCAGGATAAATTTTGAAAAAACACTTTCCATACCGACACATATGTGGTAAAATATCATTTGTATATTTATGAAAGGATACTTCGCATAGCGAAGCTTAAATACATAGCTCATGAGAAAAAAATGCTTTATTTTCGGTGCAGGCGAATACGGCAGCTTATCGATCGGCAGTGATAAAATAAAAGACTCGCTTGTAATAGCAGCCGACGGAGGCTACAGCTATACCTCTGCGCACGGAATATATCCTGATATAATTATCGGAGATTTTGATTCGCTTGGTTATGTTCCAAATGAAAAAAGCGTAGTCAAAATGCCCGCGGAAAAGGATGATACCGACATGATCGCGGCGATACGTAAAGCGCTCGAATACGGCTGCAACGAAATAATCATATGC
>CALGZV010000050.1 GCA_937934385.1 uncultured Clostridia bacterium
TACCTTTGTGCAAACACCGCGCTTTTGAGGTGAGCTTTGGTCTGTACGTGAGTTAGTCAGAGAGTTGAAACCCTTCTGAAGAACCTGCGACTTGGACTTGTACACTTTATCGCTGCGGCCCTGCTTAACAAGCTGGTTAAAGGTTGGCATACTGTTCCTCCTTCTTCAAAAATTTATATGCGGACGTTTCAAGAGGGTATAGAATCCCCTATCAAAAATCACACATCTTATTATAACACTTTATTCCCTGAATTGTCAAGTATTATATTTGCAATAAAAAACTTTCGGCTTTTTGCACAATTATACCTTTTTTAAATACAGCATAATAATTTCCATGCCGCGAATAAGCGCGGTAAAACACACATACTGAAATATTTTGCGAATAAAAGACAGACGGTTACACCGCCGATGCATTCCGGCAATTGCGCCTCGCATAAAGGACACCGCAAAAATATATGCGAATCGGCTTCAAAATTAAATAATCACTATTCATTCCCGCACAAACCGTTTATCCGTTAAGTTAATAATGTTATAGCAAAAATATGACACATTAATCACAAAACATATTGCATTTAATAATAAAATATGATATAATAGCAACAAGGATCGGATTACGGCAATCAGCTGCGCCTTGTTAACGCGATCCCAAAATTATTTTTCCCGGAGGGCATTAAAATGGCTTTGACAACCAATGAAATGGCGAATTTTGATGAGCTTACCGTCGATAAACGGGTGGAAGGTTCTTATAAATTCAAACGTATTCTAATGATATTGGCATATATATTTGTGCCGCTTGCATTCATGGTGTTCTTATTTGCAATAGGATGGGGCGCCGCTGCACTCATTGTCTTTATTCCGCTTTTTTACTGTTGGGCATTCGGAAAGTTCGTAATTCCGTATACATGGCGTTATGTTAATTTATCGTATACATATACGATAAAATCAGGCAAGTTTTCCATGCTTACCGTTTACAACGGAAAAGGTGTTAAAAAATCCGTCAACACATTTACGCCCGTATCGATCTCCGATATGACCGCAATTGCGCCTTACAACGGCGAGTACAAAGCGGCAGCCGATTCAGCCGACATAGTAAACCGCTACGAGACGTGCGCTTTTCTCGACCATCCGGATAACTATTATTGTCTTTGGACCAACGAAGAAGGTCAGAAATGCGTCTGCATTTTCCAGGCTACAAACAATACTGTAAAAATTATGAAGTTCCACAACCGCGACACCGTTGTTACAGAAGTTCAGAAAATTTCAGCGCTCGGAAAATAATTTGTACGGCAAACATACATTAAATCAAACTCATATTTTTAGTCACTCCCGCATACATTTGTCGGGGGTGATTTTATGTTTACTTTTAAAAAAGGAAAAACCGCATTAGTCATTATAACAGCAATAATAATTTTAACAGGCTGCATGAGACAAAGCAGTACCGATCTCGGATGGCAGAAATTTCCTCTGAGTTTTTCCGCCTCCGCCGAAGCCTTCGGACGGTTAACCGACTCTGAAACTCATATAGAAGTGAAAGTTACAGAACCGTATTGCGGCAGTATTTCGTTTGTATCAGAAGGTTCGCTGAACGGATACACCTTTACTCTCAGAAAAAACGAAGGGGACATATCATACGGAGACATACAAGTACCAATGAGCGAACATATTATTACAGATATGAGATATTTATTTTCGCTTTTTGCACTTGATACCGATCATCTGACTGAGCTTTCAGTCAAACAACACGGAGAAGAATCTATCAATGTAGCAGTATTCTCACTTTTCTGTGAAGACCTCGAGTTTCCGGAAAATTCATCCGGAATCGGCACAAACACTGACAGTCAGGAAACAGAAGCCGGAACGGATATACCGGATAACACCGAGCCGATTCAGATAGGAACCGTAACTGTGCATCTGTCCGACGGAATACCGGTACTAATGGACGCAGAATATTCATCCGGAGAACATGTGGTTTTGAAAATAAGCAATTTTGTATCTCAGTATGAATAAACAGTTATTTTGTATTTTTAATATTATATTATTCTATCAGGATTTCCGAACGTTTAACCATTGCCTATCATCTCAGGCAGAATAAAAATCCGGATATACCGTAAACAACTGAGTCTCAAAAGTAAAAACCGGATAAGTATAGAATACTTATCCGGTAAGTATATTTTATATCAAATATTAAAAACGGGGACCTTTGGATTTCTTAAGAATATTTATGATATCATCGAAATCTTCATCAGGCATACCCTCGCCTTTTGTGCTGCCCTCTGACACATCATCAGCAGACGGCGCAGCCCCGTCAGATACAGCATCATCTGCGGGCTTTTTAACAACATTTGCAGTTTTTGATGACGAAGAAGCAGACGGCACATTATCATTCGAATCAAATCCTGTCGCAATAACAGTAAGACTCATAGAATCCTCAAGCGTTTCGTCAAACGTAGTACCCCAGATTACTGTTGCATCGGGAGCAGCCTCTTCCTCAACCATAGCAGACGCAATTTCGCATTCGTCAAGTCCGATGTCCGGCGACGCAGTAACATTTATAAGAATACCCTTCGCACCTTTGATAGATGTTTCGAGCAGAGGACTGGAGATCGCCATTTTAGCCGCCTCGTTAGCCTTGTCCTTACCCGATGCAAATCCGACACCCATGTGAGCGCAGCCGGCATTCTGCATAACCGCAGTAACGTCTGCAAAATCAAGGTTGACAAAACCGGGATTATTTATAAGATCACTTATTGCCTGCGCACCGCGGCGAAGAACATCATCTGCCTCAGCAAATGCATTTGCAAGCGTAATACGGGTTTCCGAAATCTGTTTAAGTCTTTCATTAGGTATAATAACTAGAGAGTCAACATTCTCGCGCATAGCAGCAATTCCGCGCTCAGCAGACTCCATACGGCGTCGTCCTTCAAAAGAGAAAGGCTTTGTTACAATACCGATAGTAAGGATTCCAAGCTCCTTTGCGATCTTTGCAACAACAGGAGCAGCGCCTGTTCCGGTACCTCCTCCCATTCCGGCAGTGATAAACACCATGTCTGCGCCTTTGATGGCA
>CALGZV010000051.1 GCA_937934385.1 uncultured Clostridia bacterium
TGTATGTATATATTACTTATCGGCGCTGAAATAAACAAGCTGCTCAGACCGTTTTTCGTTACAAGAAAAGAAAGAAGCGTAAAAATAGTTTATTCCCCCAAAAAACGATCCGGAAAAAAATAAGGTATAATTATTAATTGCGCTTATATAAATATTGCTGTCCTCTCTTTCCGTTTATTACAACCGAGCCAACGAGCCGCATAATATAAAGCGTTTTTTGCGCAAGTGACGTTGAAATTTTTACCGCTGATGCAAATTCCTTGACGGTAAATTCCTCACCGAGATTTTCCGGTATAAGATCAGAGTAATCCTTTTTTTCTTTTATGTGAACTTCCTTTATGATTTTTACCGGAATTCTTTCGGCACGCTTTGCGCCGTCCTTTCTGTTTTTTCGCGGACTCAAATATCTGTATTCAGTAATGTCCATAAGAATTGCTATAAAGCCAAGTTTGGGATTTAAGATCATATCGCGTATCATATACATTTCATTAAATATATTATATTCGCTTCCTTTTTTGGGGGAACGGCGGGGTTTACTGCTCACTCCTGTATCGGGGTCAATCCAAACTATATTTTTTTCATGAGGAATCGGAAAAACAACGGTAAGTTCATCGGCTTCTGTAAAAGCCTCTATCTTTCCGCGCATGCGGTAAAACTGTGCAGATTGAATCTCATAAATTATATTCTTATTCTTTATATCTGCGATATAATTTTTGTACCGTATTTCATGAAAATTTTCATCGGGTTCATATCTTTTTTTCAAAAGTGCATGTATTGTTTTTTCATTGTAGGTACCTATAGTTTTCAGCTCCATAAAATCTCCGATTAAAAGAATTATTATATACAAATATTGTATCACTAAATATAACAAAAATCAAGCAGACCGGTATATCCTGATACCGGTCTGCTTTGACTATATCACTTTATAGTATTATAGTAAATTGATTATAATTTTCTTTTAATTACGGCAGTTGCCGCGGTATGTCGGGGGGCTGAATTCGTTTACAGGAAATGCCATGCATTTAAATACAGAGCAGGGATCGCTGTCTTCGGACGGGCAGCATTCTTTATCAGGAACACTGTACTCTGATGCATTTACAATAAACTGAGACGGGCGCTCTATTCTTATTACAGAGAAAAGTCCGAGCGATACAAGAAGAACCTTTCCTTCGTCATCGGTATCGCATAGACATCCGCCGCAGCAACGGCACGCTGTTTCAGGAATATCTGACACACAGCAAACACAGCATTTGTTACAACTTCTCTTTTCAGCTATTTTAGCATCAAGAACAACCGGAGCTGCTACCTCACATACTGCCGTCGGCATATTTGTTTCCGGTTCGCCGTGACACATATGATCCCCGCAGCTGCAAAATGAATTGTCTGAACTGCTGCGGAAAATGCTGATGTTCCCTTCACTTCCGTACAATATAACTTTTTTATCAACAACAGCCATACCCTCGATTTCCTGCGGTTTGCCGGGGCATGTGCAGACATCTGCGCATATCTTGATGTAAAATCTTATCATAACATTGTAGAAGCCCCTGTTAAACTGAACAGGCTCTACATCGATATCAGCGCATGAAACATAAGCATCTTTTACACGTATATTCGAGCTTCGTTCGATAAGATCCTGACCGCAGTCGGTCAGATATACTCTTGTGTCGGCGAAGCAGTCTTTGTCACGGCAGCTGTCGAGAATGCGGTTAACATCTATACCGTAATTCTCTTTTCTGTCGCGGTCAGACATACAGCTTCTGTTTTCTGACATTATATATCATCCTCCGTTAATTTATAATATATGCCGTTTGATAATTCAAATACGGCTGACGTTAAAGTAAGTACTTATCCGTCTCCATATTATTTTATGCAGATACAGGATTTTTGATATATAAATTTATAAAAACATCCGCATCACAAAACAAATTGTAATGCAGATGCTTTTAACTAATATATTCAGTAAATCAGTTTCTTATTTTACAAAACAACTAAGCTGTTCAGGAAGTTCTTCAACCGGTATAGAGGAGGTTATAACAATATTTATAGGATGCTCTGCTGTAAACTTATCGAGCTTATCTATAAATGTGATAAATTCATCCATGTTATTATTACAGATTTTAAGCGCAGAATCTATGAACAAATCGGTCACATCGTGGTTGCTCGCCGCCATACCGCTGACAAAGCCGTAAAGGGTGTGCGCGTCATCAATGACATACTCATCAGCGTCTACAAGTCTTACCTGATGTTTAATCTCATGAATCAGTTTATTTCCTTTTTCAACGCAGATAACACATCCTGAGGTAGTTTCGGCGGCTTCATTTACCATCGAGATGAGCTGTTTTGTTTTGCCTGTTCCTTTAATACCTACTATAAGTCTTATCATTTTTGAATCCTCCTGTATATAATTAATTTAGAGATACCTGTTTTATTTCGTGTTATTGACTCTTTCCTCAAGCTCTGCACGCAGTGATTCATAGCCGGGCTTACCGAGCAGTGCATACATATTTGTCTTATATGCCTCGACGCCGGGCTGATTAAACGGATTAACACCGAGCATATAGGCAGAAATTCCGCATGCAAGCTCGAAGAAGTATGCAAGATATCCGAAGTCGTATGCAGACCTGCTGTCAGCAGTAATTATAAGATTCGGAACACCTCCGTCATTATGTGCAATAGCGGTTGCCGTAAATGCCGTGTGGTTTACTTCGCTCATCATTTTTCCGGCGATGAAATTCATTCCGTCAAGATTTTCGGGATCTACTGCAATTTCAATATCAGACGGTGATTTCTTTATGTCAAGGATAGTTTCGAAAAGATTGCGCTCTCCCTGCTGGATCATCTGTCCGAGTGAATGAAGATCGGTCGAGAACATAGCCGACGCAGGGAATATACCGAATCCGTCTTTTCCCTCGCTTTCGCCGTAAAGCTGCTTCCACCATTCTGCAAAGAGCTGTACTCCGCTGTCATATGAAGCGAGAAGTTCGATCTTCTTTCCGTTACGGTAGAAGAAATTTCTCACCGCAGCATACTTCATAGCA
>CALGZV010000052.1 GCA_937934385.1 uncultured Clostridia bacterium
TCCCGAATACGGGAATCATATTTGCGCAGCAAATATGATTTAGAAAGGTGCGTGTACGAATTTATTAAAGGGAAAATACGGCCGCACCTTTGGGGAAAAAGTGGGCGGCGCAGCCGCTCGAATGAGGTGTAGGACACTCAGTGTCCGTTTTTTAACAAGAGATATCGGCGCATCTTAACAGCGTCAAAGTCAGAAAGGATTTTACAGAAATGATAAACATAGACGAACTTAAATTTGACGAAAAGGGGCTTATCCCCGCGATCGTGGTAGATTCGGTCAGCAAAAAGGTTCTCACTCTCGCATATATGAACAGAGAGAGCCTTAAAATATCGCTTGAAAAGGAGCTTACCTGCTTCTGGAGCCGCTCAAGACAGGAGCTTTGGCTCAAAGGCGAGACGAGCGGAAACTATCAGCACATCGTATCGGTGACCGCAGACTGCGACAAGGACGCACTTGTCATAGCCGTTGAGCCTGACGGTCCTGCATGCCATACGGGAAGCTTTTCCTGCTTCGAAAATCCTGTTTTCGAGAGCGAGGAGCGCCATGAGTTCTCATACGAGGGACTTATGAAGCTGATCGAGGGCAGAAAGAGCGAGAAAAAGGAAGGCTCATACACAACATATCTGTTCGAAAAGGGACTCGACAAGATACTTAAAAAGGTCGGCGAGGAAAGCACAGAGGTTATTATCGCAGCCAAGGATCAGGACAAGGCGGAAACGGTATACGAGATCGCAGATCTTGCTTACCACGTTATGGTACTTATGATCGAGGCGGGAATCAGCCTTGAGGATATCCACCGCGAGCTTGCGTCCCGCCATGTCATCGACCACAAGGTGAAGCAGGAGAAGATGACGAAATGATCCGCGCCGATCTGCATGTTCACACCGTTTTCAGCGACGGCAAAAGCACTCCGGAGGAATATGTAAAGGCGGCGCTTGCGATGGGCATGATGCGTCTCGGATTTTCGGATCATTCGTATACGCCGTTTGATGAGAGTTACTGTATTCCGCGCGCACGCGTGCATGAATACCGGGACTGCATAGCAGGACTTAAAGAAGAATATGCCGGAAGGCTCAATATACTTTGCGGAGTCGAGCAGGATCTGTATTCGGGCAGGCCGACCGAAAAGTACGATTATGTTATAGGCTCGGTTCATTATCTTAAGCTCGGCGATGAGTATGTTCCCGTCGACGAGTCGCCCGATATCCTGCACGGCGCGGCAGAGCGGTTCTTCGGCGGCGATATGTATGCACTTGCCGCAGAGTATTACCGCACCGTTGCACAGGTAGCCGACTGTACCGGATGCGATATTATCGGGCATTTTGATCTGATAGCGAAATTCTGCGAGCGCACCGCTCTGCTCGACGAGTCGGACAGACGCTATACCGAATGCGCCGAGGCGGCGGCGCTCAGTCTTATAAAGACCGGACTGCCGTTCGAAATAAACACAGGCGCGGTCTCGCGCGGGCACCGCAGCGAGCCGTATCCCTCTCTGCGCCTGATAGACTTCATAAAGGATCACGGCGGAAGATTTATTCTTTCGAGCGACAGCCACTGTGCCGATACCCTTTGCGGACATTTCGGGGAGTACGGGATGTATGTCCATGACAGATAAGACCTTTTCATTTAATAAGAAAGAATATGATGAGGTGCGGTACGCACGGTGTCCGTCATTTAAATAATTTATTCTATATTGATAACATTTGCTGCCGCAGGCTGCATTTTATCATTCGCGCTATTATATTTATTTTGTTTTCCGGATAAAAAATCAAAGCTTATATTTCAAATCAGTGCCGGATAAGTACATAAAGCCTCTCGTTTTCTGTCAGCAGTGACACGGAAAATCGAGAGGTATTTTCTTAAAACAGGCATTTTTCAAATATTTACCGATGCATTCAGCAGCCTCTTGTTAATTGACAATGACGGGATTAAGTGTTATAATTAAATCACTGTACGGGTATACCGAAAAAGGCTTTATTACGCTGCAAGGCTTAACATCAGCGGCTGTGTATAACCCGATTATTTCTGTGCCGGTCCGGCGGCGCTTGCATATGACCTGATTTTCCGGCGCTGCTGCGCCTGCGCATAAATTCGAAAGGCGAGATATGAGAGAATGGACAGAAGCCCAGCTTACGGCGATAACCGCGTCAGGCTGCGATCTGCTCGTATCGGCGGCTGCCGGTTCTGGAAAGACCGCGGCGCTGACCGAGCGTCTGATAAGAAAGCTCACCGATGCGGAGGCCCCGGCGGAACTGTCCCGTATGCTTATCGTTACGTTTACACGGCCTGCGGCGGCTGAGCTTCGCGAGCGTATCGGAAAGGCGCTCTCGGAAGCAATTGAAGCAGAGCCGCACAGACGCGATCTCGTTCGTCAGAGCCTGAATCTTGCGGGCGCTCATATCGGAACGATACACAGCTTCTGCCTGTCGCTGATCCGCACTAATTTCGCGGCACTCGGACTCGATCCGGCCGTACGCACGGCCGATGAAAACGAGGCTTTGACCGTGGCACTTTCGGTCATGGACGGGCTTATTGCCGACCGCTACGCGAAGAGTGAAAGAACCGATCTGACAGAAGCCGAACGCGAGCGGTGCGACGCATTCATACGTCTTACCGATACATTTGTAACCGACAGGGACGACGGCCTTGCCGCTTTTATGTACGGAGTTTATGTACAAACGCGTAATTATACAGTTGGCGAAGCGGTTATTTCCGACTCTGCCGACGCTCTCCGCCGGGGCGCAGAGACCGACTTTTTCTCCACCGTGTGGGGGAAAGAAATAAAAAGCGGTATTGCCGGAGAGCTTTCATATTATGAAAAAATATACGCCGAGGCAGTGCGGTATTTCGCAGCGGATGAGGCGCTTGAAAAGAAGTACGGCGCGGCTTTCGCTGCCGATCTTGAGTTTATACGCGCGCTTGCCGCCGCACTCGGCTCAGGCTATTCGGAAGCGTCGGCGGCCGCGCAGGCATATAAGAAAAAAGCGGTCGGACGTACGTCTGTCCCCGACGATAAAAAAATTATTTTTTATAAATCGGCACGTGACGGATTTGATAAGTTCCGCAAATCGCTCTGTGCGAAGCTTGCGCTTCCGCAGGACCGGATAAGTGATATCATGCGCCGCTCAGCGGGACTCTGTGATTCGCTTTACGATCTTATCTCCGAATTTTCGGAGCGCTACAGTGCGGAAAAATCGCGCCGCGGAATGATAGATTTTTCGGATATAGAGCATCTTGCGCTCAAGCTTCTGACAGATAAAGACGGCGCGCCGACCGATATCGCAAAACAGACCGCCGCGCAGTTTGATGAAATATATATCGACGAATATCAGGACATCAATCCTGTTCAGGACATGATCTTCCGTTCGGTCGCGCGCGGAAACAGATTTATGGTCGGTGATATCAAACAGAGTATTTATGGCTTCAGGGGCGCTGCACCCGAAATATTTTCTGATTATCGGAGCGCTTTTCCGAAATACGGTACGAAAGCGGACGCAGGTACGGAGGTTCAGATCCCTCCTCCCGCAGCAGGCTGCGGACATATTTCCGGAGCGGCGGAAGATATTCCTCCCTGCGGATACACTGCCGGCGTTCCGGAAAGCGGTTTCCCGTGCGGTCATACTGTAGGTGCGGAAGAAAACGTTTTTCCGGACAGGCATATTGCCGATGTATCTGCGAAAAACCGGAATTCAGCCTCTGATCTTGCGGGACGGAACGAAATCGGACGCACAGTTTACCTTTCGCATAATTTCAGATGCGATATAACGGTCGGCAGCAAAAATATCATAACCGTAAATGACAGCAAG
>CALGZV010000053.1 GCA_937934385.1 uncultured Clostridia bacterium
GACGTATGAAAGCGAGACCAGCGTGTCGGAATGATATATGAGCGGCGATATTTTAAGATTCTCCGCTGTTTCCGTGTTTTTGAACAGCTCGGATTTTTGCTCAACCGCTTGCTCTCTTTTCGCCTCGATAGCCTTTGACCTCTTCATCATTTTTGCGGCTTTGTGGCCGACGTAGCCTCTGTCCGCTTTCAGTCCCGAAGCCTGAACGCCATACTTTCCTGCTTCTGCTTTCTCGGACCATGCGGCGGCACGTCTTGCGGACTGCTTAAGACGCGCTATATCTTTTTTCAGACGTTCATTTTGCGATGTTTCAAACGACTGCTGCCGCTCGAAATTTTCCATCCATGATGAAAAATTGCCGCTCTGCACCTCTATATTTGCCCTGTTAAGCGACAGAATATGATCGGTACAGCCGTCAAGAAAACTGCGGTCGTGTGAGACCAGAATGAAGCTTTTTTTCTTTTGCAGATACGCGGATACGATCTTTCGCGCTGATATGTCAAGGTGGTTTGTCGGCTCGTCGATAAGCAGAAAATGTCCTTCGTTCAGGAAAAGTGCGGCAAGCAGAGTCTTTGTCTGTTCACCGTTTGAGAGTGTTTCAAACGGTCTGTAAAGAACATCTGCGCAGACGTCGAGCAGCGACAGCTCGCGCATAAGCTCCCAGTCCTCTGCGAGAGGACATATCCGGTGCAGTATATTTTCGGTCATTTCGCTTTTGTCTGGAACTTCGTACGGGAAATAGTCAAACTGAACAGAGGAAATAATTTTTCCGCTGTATTCGTACTTTCCGAGAAGAAGTTTAAGAAACGTTGTTTTTCCTCTTCCGTTTCTTCCGACAAAGCCGAGCTTCCAGTCGGTGTTTATCTGAAAGCTTACATTCTCAAAAATGTTATCTCCGCTTCCCGGATAGGAGAATGTAAGGTTATCTACTTTTATCATTGACACGGTAAAAACACTCCTT
This sequence comes from uncultured Clostridia bacterium, assembly GCA_937934385.1. Lineage (GTDB taxonomy): Bacteria > Bacillota > Clostridia > Oscillospirales > CAG-272 > UMGS911. The sequence continues at coordinate 962 of CALGZV010000053.1, forward strand.
TCGGGAACTGTTCACGGTTGCTGCGGCTTTTTACCGGCTGATCAGTTTTTTTGTGTGAATATTTTTTATATAATCTCCGTCTTACATGACCGAAAATGCTTCACCCGGTTAGAAGTTTTAGCGTAGCTTTTGCTTACAGACGCGTAAAAACTTTTGTGAAAACTGCATCACGCTTGCCCGAAAAACTGAAAAGGCTTCGTCATTTCCTGAGTTTCGTTGTAAGCGAACTCAGTCCCACTCAGTTAAAAGTTCTTTGCCAGGCTTTCTTTCAAGAAAGCCGCGTTCTCCTACCATGTTCCCTCAGAGTGCGCGTCCCATGAGAACTCCCATTACCGACGCCATCATAAGTCCGCGTGTCCAGCCGCTCGAATCACCGAGGCAGTGAAGTCCCGAAAGGTTTGTATTAAAGCGCTCATCCATTTTTACGCGGTTGCTGTAGAATTTAAGCTCAGGAGAGTAGAGAAGTGTCTCGTATGAAGCAAAGCCGGGAACGACCTCGTCAAGCGCCTCTATGAAGCCGAGGATATTGACCATTGCGCGGTACGGCATTGCGGCTGTGATATCTCCCGCGACGGCGTCTTTCAGAGACGGACGGAGATTTGACTGCGCAAGCTCTTTCTGCCATGTGCGCTTTCCGTCGATAATATCGCCGTAGCGCTGTACAAGTATATGTCCCGCGCCGAGCATATTCGTCAGTTCTCCTATTCTCTGCGCGTATGAGATAGGCTGATTGAACGGGTGGTTGAAATTGTGCGAAACAAGTATCGCAAGGTTTGTATTGTCGGTTTTGAAATCCTTGTAGGAATGTCCGTTTACGACCGCGAGGTCGTTGTCGTAGTTTTCCTGGCTTACGATTCCGCCGGGATTCTGACAGAAGGTCCGAACCTTGTTTTTGAACGGACGGGGATAGCCTATAAGCTTGCTTTCGTAGAGTACGCGGTTAACCTTTTCCATAATCTCGTTGCGCACTTCTACGCGCACGCCTATATCGACCGTTCCGGGCTGATGCGCTATGTCGTGCTCGGCGCATATGCGTTCCAGCCAGTCAGCTCCGCGCCTTCCGGTAGCTACGACGGTGTGATCCGCGAGCAGCTTTATCTGCGCCGTTCCGTCGCTTATATAAACACCCTTGCAGCAGCCGTCCTCGATTACAAGATTTGTGCATTCATGGCTGAAAAGCATCTCGACTCCGCTGCTAAGCAGATACTGCTCGATTTCGAGATATATCTCATGCGCATGCTCTGTTCCGAGATGGCGTATCGGGCAGTCGACGAGCTTGAGTCCTGCTGTGATCGCGCGGCGGCGGATCTCCTTTACTTCTTCGGTATTTCCGATTCCCTCTATATGCGTGTCTGCGCCGAATTCGAGATATATTCTGTCGGTATAGTCGATTGTTTCCTGAACAAGCTCTTCTCCGACAAGCTGCGGCAGATCGCCGCCGACCTCGTATGACAGCGACAGCTTTCCGTCGGAAAATGCGCCTGCGCCGGAAAAGCCTGTCGTGATATGGCAGTGCGGCTTGCAACTTACACATTGATTTGTCTTACTTTTCGGACAACGTCTTTTCTCGATCGGAAGTCCCTTTTCCACGATAAGTATTTTTTTATCTTTCTTCTGACGTATAAGTTCAAGAGCGGTGAATATTCCGGCAGGGCCTGCGCCTACTATTATGATGTCGTAATCCTTGGTATTCAATTTGATTCATAGCTCCTTTTTCTGCGGCATTGCCGCGATATTTAAATTATGAAAGCAAACAAAAAGCAGGATCTGCCTATAAATACAGTACGGAGACAAAACAACGTACCGAAATCGACAAAATCCTGCCCGTTTTTCATTTTAACCCTTTTAAACCGTAAGTATTACAGCTACCTGTTTACGCATAAAGCCCTGTGTTAATCAGCCGAGCTTCGTTGTGCTTACCTTGATGCCGGGGCCCATGGTAGAAGCAATTACGCAGCTACGGATGTACTGTCCCTTTGCAGCCGCCGGTTTAGCTTTGATAATAGCTCCCATAAGAGCATCAAAGTTTCCTGCAAGCTTTTCTGCGCCGAAGGAAGCTTTACCGATAACGCAGTGGATGATGTTGGTCTTATCGAGACGGTACTCGATCTTACCGGCCTTAGCC
>CALGZV010000054.1 GCA_937934385.1 uncultured Clostridia bacterium
AGGGCATTGAGAACGTGGTGTTCGACCGCGGCGGCTATGTGTATCATGGCCGTGTTGCCGCACTGGCTGAGGGCGCCCGCGAAGGCGGACTCAAATTCTAACGGAGGGTAACAGAGATGGGAAAAAGAATAGATGCATCCATGTTTGAACTTGAGGAAAAGCTCGTTGCCTTGAATCGCGTTTCAAAGACAGTAAAGGGCGGCCGTATCGCACGCTTCACAGCTATTATGGTTGTCGGAGATAAGAACGGACATGTCGGATACGGTCTCGGAAAGGCTGCAGAGGTACCGGATGCTATCCGCAAAGGTATCGAGGATGCTAAAAAGAATCTTATAGAAGTATCCCTTAAGGGTACAACGATCCCGCATGAGGTCATCGGCATATTTGGAGCAGGTAAGGTTCTCCTTAAGCCTGCCGCAGAAGGTACCGGAGTTATCGCAGGCGGTACAGTTCGTAGCGTTCTGGAGATGGCAGGAATCAAGAACATTCGTGCTAAATGTCTCCGTTCGAATAATCCTACAAACGTAGTTAAGGCTACATTTGAAGGACTTAAATCGCTGCGCACGGCAGAAGAAGTTGCAAGAACACGCGGCATATCTGTCGAGTCGCTTAGAAAGTAAGGAGGAGCCGAAATGAGCAAGATCAAAATCACACTCGCAAAGAGTCTCATCGGTACAAAACCGAATCAGAAGCTTACTGCTGAGTCACTCGGTCTTCGTAAGATCGGCGACAGCGTCCTTCATGAGCAGGGCAGCGTAATCGACGGTAAACTTGCAAAAATAGCCCACCTTGTAAAAGTAGAGGCTGCCGAATAATTTATTCGGAAATCGCTTTTAAAAAATAAGGAGAGTAAGGCGGCCATTCCGCCTGCGTAAAGACATTGCATGGTATCCATGCCGATCTTTCGCGCTCCGACAAAGAAAGGAATGTTCATACAGATGAAACTCCATGAACTTTCACCTGCAGAAGGCTCTGTAAAGGTGTCCTTCCGTGTAGGCAGAGGTCCCGGCTCCGGTAACGGAAAGACCTCAGGAAAAGGTCATAAAGGTCAGAATGCCCGTTCCGGCGGCGGAGTACGTCCCGGCTTCGAAGGCGGTCAGATCCCGCTTTACAGAAGACTTCCCAAGAAGGGCTTCAATAACCATTTTGCAGTTAATTATGCGATCGTCAACGTTGCATCTCTCAACAAGTTTGAGGACGGCTCCGTTGTTGATGCAGATGCTCTCACCGCATCCCGTCTTGTTACCGATACTATGGACGGTATCAAGATTCTCGGTGACGGAGAGCTTACAAAGAAACTTACAGTAAAAGCTTCGTGCTTCAGTGCTTCTGCACGTGCGAAAATAGAGGCCGCAGGCGGAAAGGCTGAGGTGGTATAACGTGTTTAAGACGATAGTCAACGCTTTCAAGATCCCCGATCTTAGAAGAAAAATGTTGTTCGTACTCCTGATCCTTTTGATCTACCGTCTCGGAGCGGTAATGCCCGTGCCGTTTGTAGATGCAAATGTTCTTGCTACGAAGTTCTCAGCAACCAACGGATCTTTTTTCCAGTACCTGAATATCATGTCAGGTGAGGCTTTCTCGCGTGCGACATTGTTTGCATTGTCTATTCAACCGTATATCACAGCATCCATTGTTATTCAGCTGCTTACTATTGCTATCCCTGCTCTCGAAAGAATGCAGAAGGAAGGCGAAGAGGGCAGAAAAAAACTGACAGCTATCACCCGTTATGTTACTGTAGGTCTCGGTCTTATCACCTCCTACGGTTACTATGCTTACATGAAAGCAAACGGCGCTCTTATTTCATTTGACAACAAGACATCGTCGATTCTTGCTGCGCTTGTAATAATTGCATGTTATTCGGCGGGTTCTGCTCTCGTCATGTGGATGGCAGAGAAAATAAACGAGTTCGGTATCGGAAACGGTATCTCGCTTATCCTGTTCGCTAACATTGTTTCAAGCGGTCCGACTATTGTATCCATGCTTATCTCATTCTTCAGAAGCGGTCCATGGTACATTGTTGCGGCTGAAGCGATCATTATTATATCGCTTGTTATAGTTGTCTTTGTAGTATTTGTTACGAACAGTGAAAGACGTATACCGGTTCAGTATGCGAAAAAAGTTGTCGGCCGTAAAATGTACGGCGGTCAGTCTTCGTTCCTGCCGATCAAGCTTAACATGTCCGGTGTTATGCCGATCATTTTTGCAAGCTCGATCGTATCTCTTCCTACTACGATAGCGCTTCTTTTCCCGACACCTGAAAAGGGAACTTTCTGGTATGGGTTCCAGCAATTCTTCTCGTATCAGTCATGGTTCTATCCGATCGCTATGTTTCTTCTTATTATTGCTTTCGGTTATTTCTACGCGGAGATATCTTTCAATCCCGTTGAAATCGCCAACAATCTTCAGAAGAACGGCGGTACGATAAGAGGTATACGTTCGGGAAGACCTACTGTTGATTACATCAGAAAGGTCCGCGGAAGAATTACTCTGATAGGCGCGCTGTTCCTTGACATTGTTGCAGTATTTCCGCTTATTGTCAACCTTTGCACCGGCAGCTCGCTCGGAAGCATTGCTTTCGGGGGCTCATCGCTGCTTATCGTAGTCGGTGTTGCGCTTGAGACTGTAACGGAGCTTGAGGCTCAGATGACGATGAGACATTACAAGGGATTCCTTGAGTAATGCCGGAATAATGGGTGGTAAGATATGAAAATAATTTTTCTTGGCGCTCCCGGCGCCGGTAAAGGTACGCAGGCTGAGATAGTCAGCGAGACTTTCGGGATTCCTGCTATATCTACAGGTGCGATAATCCGTGAAGCGATCAAAACAGAAACCGAGATGGGCAAGGCTGCAATGTCGTATACAGAAGCAGGCAAGCTTGTTCCCGATCAAGTAGTTATCGGAATCATTAAGGAGAGACTGGCTAAGGAAGACTGTGCAAAAGGATTTATCCTTGACGGATTTCCCCGTACAGTTCCTCAGGCAGAAGCGCTCGATACCATGGGTGTTGAGATTGACCGCGTGATCAGCATAGAGGTCTCCGATAATGATATTGTAGAGCGTATGAGCGGACGCAGAGTATGCGCATCGTGCGGAGCTTCTTTCCACACTGTTTGGAATAAGCCGGAACGCGAGGGTATATGCGATAAGTGCGGTGCGGCTCTTACGATCCGCAAGGACGATCATCCCGACGTTGTTCTTGACAGACTCAAGGTCTACCATGAGCAGACAGAGCCTCTCAAGGATTATTATGAGAAAAAGGGAAAGCTCAAGACCGTTGTAGGGCAGGTTGAAGTAGCTGATACAACAAAGCTTACGCTCGCTGCTCTTAAGGATTGAGAAACTTTAAGTTTTTCTCTGATCGGAGAAGATCAATGATAACCCTTAAGAATAAAGAACAAATATCCCTGATGCGGGAGGCCGGAAGAATCACCGGCGAAGCACTCCTGCTCGGAGGAGAAGCCGTACGTGAAGGCGTCTCCACGGGGCAGATAGATACTGTAGTACGCAGACATATCGAGAAATGCGGCGCAAAACCCTCATTTCTCGGATATGGTGGCTTCCCCGGAAGCGCGTGCATCAGTATAAACGATGAAGTCATTCACGGAATACCCTCAAAGCAGAGATTGCTTCGGGAGGGAGACATTGTCAAAATAGATGTCGGGGCTTTTTACAAGGGCTTCCACGGAGACAGTGCATGTACATTTGCTGTGGGCAGTGTGTCGCAGCAGGCGAAGAAACTTATTGAGGTTACACGGAATTCATTCTGGCGCGGTATTTCCGCTATTGCCCCGGAAGGCGGCAGAATAGGAGATATCGGTGCGGCGGTTGATTCTTATGTAACGGAAAACGGATTTTCGTCGGTACGCAGATATGTCGGACACGGCGTCGGCCATGATCTTCATGAACAGCCAGATGTTCCGAACTACGGACACGCAGGCCGCGGTCAGCGTCTTATCAAAGGAATGACGATTGCGGTCGAGCCGATGGTATGCACCGGAACGTATGAAGTCAGGGAGCTTCCTGACGGTTGGACTGTAAAGACTGCTGACGGAGGACTTTCCGCGCATTACGAGCATACAATAGCGCTGACTGAGGAGGGCATAATTGTTCTCACGGCGGTGAATGTACCGGATTTTATAGAATACGGTTCGGATCCGGTCGTACTTTGACCGGTAAGAAGAGTGTGAATATGCACGGAAAGACGAAAAACGGAATGTCCTGCGGGCTGCATAGCGGAAGCTTTGTACTGTCTGTTGCAGGACGTGATGCAGGACGTGTTCATGTTGTCTGCTCATGCGAAGGGGACGAATATGTCTATATTGCAGACGGCGGATGCAGAACTGTCGGAAAACCTAAAAAGAAAAAGCGCAAGCATCTTCGCCTGCTGCCGGTTCCGCCTTACCGCGGCGAAATGAGCGACAGAGCGGTCTGTGCGGCTGTACGGCTTGCGGAAGATGATGTTTTCGATAAAGACCGAAACAACAAAACATGAACGGAGGGATTGTTCTGGCTAAAGATGATATTCTCGAATTTGAAGGCACTGTAATAGAATCAATGCCTAATGCGACCTTTAAGGTCCAGCTGCCTAACGGACATATTGTGACAGCACGTATATCCGGTAAGCTCAGAATGAATTATATTTGGATATTGCCCGGTGATAAGGTCACGGTAGAAGTATCTGTGTATGATCTTACCAAAGGACGAATCACATGGCGTACCAAGGCAGAAAGGAACGGTAATTAAAAAATGAAAGTAAAACCTTCCATTAAGAAAATATGCGATAAATGCAAGATTATCCGTCGCCATGGTAAAATCATGGTTATATGCGAAAATCCGAAACACAAACAGAGACAGGGCTAATCCCTGCTCGCGCAAAGGAGTGAAGAAAAAAGATGGCACGTATTGCAGGCGTAGATATTCCGAATGCGAAACGTATTGAGATCGCTCTTACCTATATTTACGGTATAGGCCGCAGCACCTCGAATCAGATACTTGCAAAGACAGGCATCGACCCTGATACACGCGCACAGGATCTCACTGAGGAGCAGATCGCAAAGCTTCGTGAAGAGATTGAGTCAAATCACAAGGTTGAGGGTGACCTCCGCCGTGATGTCGCACTTGACATAAAGCGCATGATCGAGATCAACTGCTACCGCGGTATCCGTCACCGCAAAGGTCTTCCTGTAAGAGGACAGCGTACAAAGACTAACGCAAGGACAAGAAAAGGTCCGGCTAAGACGATAGCTAACAAGAAGAAGTAAAGGAGTGAATGAGTACAGATGGCAAAAGTAACTAAAAAGGTCGTCAGGAAACGCCGCGAGAAAAAGAACGTTGAGCGTGGCGCAGCTCATATCAGTGCTACATTCAACAACACGATCGTAACGATCACCGATACACAGGGAAATGCCGTTTCATGGGCTTCCGCAGGCGAGATGGGCTTTAAGGGTTCCCGTAAGTCGACTCCTTTCGCAGCTCAGAGCGCTTCCGAGGCGGCTGCTAAGAAGGCGATCGACCACGGTATGAAAACAGTTGAAGTTTACGTAAAGGGACCCGGATCCGGACGTGAGTCTGCGATCAGAGCGCTCCAGACTACCGGTCTTGAGATCAGCCTGATCAAGGATGTTACACCGATCCCGCACAACGGATGCCGTCCCCCCAAGAGAAGACGCGTTTAATTTTGTTGTCTTTCAAATTTGAACAGGAGGAATAAAAACTAAAATGGCAAGATATACAGGACCTGCTTGCAGATTATGCCGCAGGGAAGGTAAGAAACTCTTTCTGAAAGGCGATCGCTGCCTTACAGGCAAGTGCGCAATCGACCGTCGTCCTACAGCTCCCGGTCAGCACGGCGCTGCAAGAAAGAAAGAGGGAGAATACGGCATGCAGCTTCGCGAGAAGCAGAGAG
>CALGZV010000055.1 GCA_937934385.1 uncultured Clostridia bacterium
GCAAAAACGGTCAGCGCACTGCTTCTTGCATTATTTACTGTTGTGATGCTTGCATCGTTCAGAGATGATATAACACCGCAGAATCTGCAATACATGCTGCGGGATCTTAATATTACAAATACGGTATATTCGAACGATTCTACTTTTACGGTATCTTATGATACTGATACGGATGCTGTATTCGGATTATTTAGAGATCAGCTTGCGGTGGCAGGTAAAAACGGTTTTTCGTTATATGCATTATCCGGAAGCAAGGTTTTTGACGATGCACATAGCTTTAAAAATCCGGCGCTGGTAACGTCTGATTCATGTATGATCGTATACGATCTCGGCGGAAACTATTATTCTGTATATAATTCTCTGGAGAAACTTTCGGAGAATTCAACAGCATATCCGATAGCAGCAGCGGCGGTATCAGACAACGGAATGTATGCCGTGCTTACAAGGAGCGCTGAATATCGGTCGGCGATATATGTTTATGATTCACGCGGTGCAAATACGGCTAATATTTTTAAGGATAAGCTCGTTCTCGGTATTTGTTTTGCCGAGAACGGGGAGGATATAATTGTTACGTCGGTAAACAGCAGTGAAGGAAATATCGTCGGTGAACTTTCGGTACACAATATAAATTCCGATGTTCCGCTCATGTCGGTGACTCTTGACGGAGAACTTCCTTTGCTTGCATATGCATACGGCAGTAACGTATCGGTAATGACCGATCGCTCCCTTATTACGTATAATATGGACGGTAATCAAACATCGGTCTACAGCTACGGAAGTATATCCCCTATAACCGGCTGCATCGGAGGTACATATTCGGCTCTTGCATTTTCCTCCGGTACTGTAAACGGGCAAAGCGATATCCGCATTGTTAACGGCGGAGAGGTGTGTATGACCGTATCGGCTGACGGAGACGTAAAATGTCTGAGGGAATATGGGGGTACGGTGTATGCTTTGTGCCGTGACGGAATACTTAAAATAGATCCTGAAAAAGGAGATACATATATGTTTGAAACGGAAGGAAATCCCTGTGATATAAATATAACTGAAAATACACTGTTTGTTTCATATTATTCACATACCGATTCATATTATTTGTCAGAGATTTTTACGGAAAAAACAAAGCTGTCTCAGCAGTAATCTTACAAATTACTTTGAGTGCGTAGATGCAGGCGAAAAAGGTTTGATCCGCTCACTGGCGCCGCATAGCGGCAGAATGGAGATTTTATGTCTGTTTGTATTGATATCATAATTGCGGTTATAATTGCAGTTCCGGTTATTCTCGGTATAAAGAGAGGTTTTGTGCGGTCGGCAATGAAGCTTGTTTCTGTAATACTTGCGATTCTTGCTGCTAATATCCTTATGCCGTATATTTCTCCGTTTTGCAGAGAAAAAATAATTTTACCGTATGTAAATGAGCCTGTAGAAGCATATGTTTCTTCGGTGGTTAGAGATTCTGTAGGTTCTGCAGGAGAGATTGGAACAGGAGATATCGGTGCAGTTGCCGATAAAATAAAAAATATATGCGGGACTTTCGGAATAGATATTTCGGATATAACCGATGCTCTTGAAAATTCCGTATCGGATTCGGCTAATGCAGATGCTGATAGAATTACCGAACATGTGACCGGCTATATAGTCGGTGAGATTACAGATAAAGCTTCGGATATACTTGCTTTTTTACTTGCGTTTGTAGGCTCGCTCATTATACTCGGAATAGTTACATTTATTATAAATGCTATATGCAAAATGCCGGTGCTTAACGGTATTAACAGAGCAGCGGGAGCGCTGTTCGGATTTTGCTGCGGCGGCATAGCGGCGATAGTAATCGCAAAGCTTTTTATTGCATTTTTGCCGACGCTTACCTCGCTGCATCCGGATATATTTTCTGGCGTGGCTGAAAAATCTTTGTTTTTGAATATGATTGCCGGCAAGTAATTAATTATGTGACTGATATCCTGGAAAGTGGGGAACTGAATTATGGAAATGTGTTCAAGATGTAAAAAACGTGTAGCCGTTGTATTTGTAACACGTTTTGAGGGTGGAAAAACAATAAATGAAGGTATTTGTCTTAAGTGCGCAAAGGAACTCGGAATAAAGCCTGTTGAAACTATGATGGAGAAGATGGGACTGTCTGATGAAGACCTTGACCGTATGGACAGCGAGATGAGCGGTATGCTTGAGAATTTTGGTGATGAAGATATGGGTGTTATGCCGGAGGATATGGAGTATCCCGAAGAAGATTCTGACGGTATGGACGGAGAAGAGGACGGCGGCCATGCTCCGGCAGTTGATTTCAGAAAAATTTTCGGACCGCTGATGAAAACTGAAAGCGATAAGAAAGAAAGCTCTGCTGATGAAAAGACCGATAAGGAAAAATCATCTTCCGGAGGTGCAAAAAAATCAAAGCGGAAGTACCTCGGAATGTATTGCAGCGATCTTACCGGAAAAGCACGCGAAGGCAAGCTTGACAGGGTGATAGGCCGGGACAGAGAAATCGCGCGTACCGTTCAGATACTTTGCCGCCGTCAAAAGAATAATCCCTGCCTCATAGGTGAGCCGGGAGTCGGTAAAACTGCCGTTGCGGAAGCTGTCGCTCAGCTTATTGTGAGTGATGATGTGCCGTGGAAGCTTCGCGGCAAGGAAGTTTTTCTTCTCGATCTGACAGCACTGATAGCAGGAACACAGTTCCGCGGACAGTTTGAGAGCCGCATGAAGGGACTTATTGATGAAATCAGAGCTAACGGAAATATAATACTTGTAATTGATGAGGTTCATATGATCGCCGGAAGCGGAAATGCCGAGGGCGGAATGAATGCGGCTAATATTTTAAAACCGGCGCTGTCAAAAGGAGAGATTCAGGTTATCGGAGCTACGACGCTGACCGAATACCGTAAATATATTGAAAGCGATTCAGCTCTTGAACGCCGTTTTCAGCCTATAGTGCTTGAGGAACCTTCTATAGA
>CALGZV010000056.1 GCA_937934385.1 uncultured Clostridia bacterium
ATCGTCAGACAATACGATATATCCGCATATATCCTTGTTTTCGAGCAGCCCCGCAGCTTCGGCTTCGTCTGTATTCTGTACATTGAAAAGCGTTTTTTCACCTATACCGTCTTTCATGGAGGTCAGTATTTCTGTCAGCGTATCTCCTGCCTGTGAATTTTCTTTTTCGGCAATTGCAATATTGATAGTATCGAGTGATTCACTGCTTTCAATATTTGAAAATGCCAGATTAAAAAATGTTCCGAGTATCAGCGGGAATGCAAAAGTCCAGAATATCAGCATTCTGTCCCGGAAAAGACTTTTAAAGGTATATTTAAAAGAGTGAATGAACATTCAGTCGCGAAGCTCCTTTCCCGTAAGTTCAAGAAACACATCGTTGAGCGTCGGCCGCTCGGAATATATCCGGCTGTACGGTATATTTTTTTCACGCAGGAAATCTATCAGAGCAGGGAGGTTGTTTTTACCGTTTTTATACGTAACGGTAAATACTCCGCTGCTGCACGAAGCACTGTCGACATTTCCGAGTGCGTATACCGATTTTACGAGTTCATCGTCCGCCGACTGTGTTTCGACAGTAACCTTTTCTTCAATTCCGGTCAGCTCTTTCAGTTCGTCGCAGCTTCCGCTTGCGATGATTTTGCCTTTGTCAAGAATAATAACGCGGTCGCAGATTATTTCCACTTCTTCCATATAGTGAGTGGTGTATACTACGGTAGCGCCGTTTTTTCTCAGAGTCTGAATGCCTTCGAGTATGTTGTTCCGGCTCTGCGGATCGACTGCCACGGTAGGTTCATCCATAAAAATAAGCGACGGCTTATGCGCTATGCCGCATGCGATATTGAGTCGTCTGAGCAGTCCGCCGGAAAGCTGTTTGGGACGGAATTTCTTATAATCTTCGAGTCCGACAAGCGAAATTGCTTCATCAATACATTTTTTTCTTTCGGCTTTATCTTTTATATACAGACCGCAGAAATAGTCGATGTTTTCGTAGACAGTAAGCTCATCGAATACTGCGACGTCCTGAAAGACAACTCCGATCCTGCGTTTGATATCGTAAGCGTCGGGACGCATTTCTTTACCGAAAATACGTATACTTCCTTCGCTGAAATTAAGCAGTGACAGAATGCAGTTTATTGTTGTTGATTTTCCGCAGCCGTTCGGGCCGAGCAGACCGAGTATCTCGCCTTCTCTGACTTCAAAGGACAGTTTATCGACCGCCTTTACTTTTTTGTATTCCTTGGTCAGATTTTCTATTTCGATTATATTTGACATTCGGGTATCCTCCTTTTTCTTTCAGCTGTTTTCTTCTGAGTTTAGTTTAAAGCCTATCAGCATTTCGCGCACTGTGCTTCCGAGAATATTTTCGATTTCTTTGTCGGTGAAAGAGACGGTATTTGTGGCTGCAAGCGACGCAAGACCGTGAGTAAATATCCATACCTGAAGATGAAATTTTTTCTGTTGTTCCTGAGTCAGTCCGGAAAACATACGTCCGCTTTCGATAATATTTGTTCTCATTGAGTCGTTTGTAATAAAATCAGCGGGAGAGAGCTTGCTTTCGCTCATAAAAAGCAGACGGAAAAAGTTCGGAAAATCCCTTGCAAAATTTATATATGCCATTCCCATTCCGAAATACGGTTTGGGATGTGTAGCGCCTTTTTGCATATATTCTGTGTATGTGCTGTGTATTTTTTCCGTTACTTGCATTTTCAGCTCGTCGACCGTGCGGAAATTGTGGTAGATAGGCTGGGTAGAGCAGCCGAGATATTCTGCAATTTTTCTGACGTTTATATTATCGGCTCCTTCATTTTTTACTATATCGTATGCACAGCAGATAATATCTTCTTTTGTTATCTTTGTTTTCGGCGGCATAGCTCCTCCTTTTAAATAACATTTGTTATATAACATATATTATTATAACATAAAATGCCCGGAATGTCAATGTAAATAAATTTTTAATGCCCGGCTGAGTTCTAAACACAGCCGGGCATTAAGCACGCAGATATATTATTTTTTTATTACGGCGACCGCCTGTTTTCCGAGCGAACCGTATGCGACAGCGGTGTCTTCAATCGTATAACAAACGGTGCCGAGTGAATCATACGGATCGGCAAAGATATAGTTTTCGTTATCGTAGCCTACTAAAACCATACAGTGTTCGTTTGACGGGTACAGATAGGTCTGTGTTTTGT
>CALGZV010000057.1 GCA_937934385.1 uncultured Clostridia bacterium
GGCCGTATACATTTTGCTCATGTGAGAAATCTCCGCTTCAATGACGGTTCCCGCGATTTTGAAGAAAGCGCACATCTGAGCGCGGACGGTACATTCGACATGTACGCGATCATGAAAGCGCTTCACGACACAGGGTTCTGCGGTCCTATGCGTCCCGACCACGGACGTATGATCTGGGGCGAAAAGGCTATGCCCGGTTACGGTCTGTATGACCGCGCGCTCGGCGCCGCTTATCTCTGCGGACTTTGGGAAGCAATTGAAAAGCAGTCAAAATAACATTAAAAATAACAGGAGACATGTCTGTCTCTGTCGAGAGACAGCAGTCCCCGGAAATCATATACAGGAAAAAATTATGAAACTGAATTTAAACGGAATCCGCGACCGCGCCGTATGGGATAAAGCAAACATTGCTCTCCCGAAATTCGATATTAAAAAGGTCACGGAAAATACAAAAAAAGAGCCTTCCTGGATCCATTTCGGCGCAGGAAACATATTCCGCGCTTTTCCGGCAGCAGTCCTGCAAAAAGCGCTTGACGAAGGAATCTACGATAAGGGTATTATCGTCGCCGAAGGCTTCGATTACGAAATTATCGACCGCGCATACCGTCCGTTCGACAATCTGAGTCTTCTCGCAGTTCTTAAATCGGACGGTACGGCAGATAAAAAGATTATAGCATCGGTCACCGAAAGTCTCAAAGCTGACAAAAGCTTCACCGAAGATTGGAACCGCCTGCTCGAAATATTCCGTGCGCCGTCCCTTCAGATGGTAAGCTTTACGATTACCGAAAAGGGTTACTCGGTATCGGAAAACGATACGGCAAAAGGATTCGATCCCTCACTGATTATGGGCAAGATAACGCTTCTCCTGCTCGCACGCTTCAACGCAGGACAGCTTCCGGTAACCCTGCAAAGCATGGATAACTGCTCACACAACGGTGACAAGGTAAAAGCCGCCGTTCTCGCATATGCCGACGCATGGACGGCAGCCGGACTCGTCCCGGCTGACTTTGCCGGATATCTCCGCAACGAAACAAAGGTCACTTTCCCGTGGAGCATGATCGACAAGATAACACCGAGACCTGACGCGAAAATAAAAGCGCTTCTCGACAGCGACGGCTTTGAGGACAGCGAGGTTATCGTAACTGCGAAAAACACCTACACCTCCTCATTCGTCAACGCCGAAGAAACAGAATACCTTGTAATAGAGGACAATTACACCTGCGGACGTCCTCCGCTCGAAGCCGGCGGCGTCCTTTTTACCGACCGCGAAACTGTCGACAAGGTTGAAAAAATGAAGGTATGTACATGCCTCAATCCGCTTCACACTGCAATGTCGATCTTCGGATGCATGCTCGGATACACCCTTATATCCGACGAGATGAAGGATGAGGATATATTAGGTCTGATAACCAAGATAGGCTATATCGAAGCAATGCCGGTCGTTGTAGATCCAGGCGTACTCAAGCCTGCCGACTTCATAGGCGCTGTTTTGGAAAAGCGTCTGCCGAATCCGTTTATGCCGGACGCTCCGCAGCGAATTGCCACCGACACTTCGCAAAAGCTTTCCATACGCTTCGGTGAAACCATCAAAGCATATCTTGAGTGCGATCTTAACACCGATGAACTTGTGCTTATACCGCTTGTACTGGCAGGCTATGCCCGTTATCTTACGGGTATTGACGATGAGGGAAACACATTTACACCGTCTCCCGATCCGCTTCTCGAAGAGCTTCAGGCAATTGTCGCTCCTCTGAAGATAACTGAATCCAAGCAGGATATGAGCTGTCTTGAAAAGCTTTACAGCCGTTCCGATATTTTCGGCGTCGACCTTTATAAAGCAGGACTCGGAGAGCGAATCATAAAAATGACTGAAGAGCTGTTTGCCGGTACCGGAGCAGTACGTAAAACACTTCACAAATACGTTTCCGGGCGCTGAGCCCCGCCCGACTGTTTTCACGGATTTTTATATGAACAATATCGGCATAAAAATCATGCCGTATACCGAATGTTCGCCAATGCACTTCAGGCAGAGCAGCGTTCTGCCGTTTTAAGTAAAATATATACATAACTAATGATTATCTCCGTATAAATCTGTTACGGAGCAGATCCAATTAAAATCAATTTTTCCCGACATTACGATTTCGGGAGAAAGATGAGGTTATAAAATGAATTCCTTTAATGAAAAAATTTCACAGATCGGCGTTGTTCCGGTCATCAAGCTTAACAATCCCGAAAAAGATGCAGAGCCGCTTGCCGCTGCGCTGTGCGCCGGAGGAGTCCCTGTTGCAGAGGTTACTTTCCGCGCTGCAGGAGCAGACAAGGCAATAAAAATAATGAGACAGACACATCCCGATATGCTTGTAGGTGCAGGCACGATCCTTACAAAGGAACAGCTTGACAAAGCAGCAGAAGCCGGCGCTCAGTTTATCGTTACACCCGGATTCGATCCGGAGCTTGTCGCATATTGTGCCGAAAAAAACATTCCGATATATCCCGGATGCACTACCCCGACC
>CALGZV010000058.1 GCA_937934385.1 uncultured Clostridia bacterium
GTATAACCACTTCACTCCGTTGTATGTGGTGTAGTAACCATAGTTATGCACTTCAGTTCCTGCCGGAATGACGCACAATGCTTTCTTGTAAGGAGTGGGGTTCTCCCCACTCCCCTTTTTTTAATTTTTATTTATGTATCAAAAAGTTACGTTCTTAATTCTTTGTGTTACTACAAGGCTATGCAAAAAATTGCCTCAATTACGAGAGTGATGCGATTGATTTACACGTTTAAATACGGTATTAATCTCGGATAGGTGCTTTTATCTGAGCGCGCCTGCTTGTTGCTTCTCCTGTTAAAAGTATTGTTTTACGGCAGCCAATCGGTGCAACATATTATTGCTTGACTTATATGTGCT
Source organism: uncultured Clostridia bacterium (assembly GCA_937934385.1). Taxonomy (GTDB): domain Bacteria; phylum Bacillota; class Clostridia; order Oscillospirales; family CAG-272; genus UMGS911. Next base: position 358 of record CALGZV010000058.1, read on the forward strand.
GACAGAGTATACTTATAGCAGAAAATAATTATTTTTTCTCAAAATTCAACTCAAAAAAGGAGACGCCGATGATAGCTGAAAATATAAAACATTTTCGGGAGGAAAAAAAGATAAGCCAATCTGAGCTTGCCGAAAAATTGAATGTTACCAGACAGGCGGTATCTAACTGGGAATGCGGAAAAACCGAACCTGATATAGAGACGCTTCATAAAATTTCGGATATTTTTGAAATTACAATAGAAGAGCTGATATACGGGACTAAGCGTGAAACAACGGTCATTCACAACCATAATACCACTCAGAATATAACCAAGGAGATAAAAAAAGGAATCGGTTTTGGCGCGGCACTCGCTATGGTCATATCCTATGTTAAATGGCAATCGATCGGTTGGGCAATTATTCACGGACTGCTTAACTGGATATATGTTGTCTATTATATTATCAAATACGGTTGGAGTTGATTCAATGTACATAGCACAACATCTTTGATTTTATCGGTGTTTTGTTCCGATTATCAACAGTACAGATATCTGAAACGGAGGTTTAATAATGAGACTGTTATTTAAGCAAAGATTTTTTTCGTGGTTTGACAGTTACGATATTTATGATGAAATGGGAAATACGGTTTTTACGGTTGAGGGCAGACTGTCATGGGGACACTGTCTGAAGATATTCGACGCATCAGGCGTGGAAATAGGAACAGTAAAGGAAAAGATATTTACTTTTCTTCCCAAATTTGAACTTTATATAGGTGACAGCTATGCAGGATGTATAAGTAAAGAGTTTGCATTTTTTCATCCTAAATATAATATTGACTGCAACGGGTGGCATGTCGACGGAGATATTTTCGAATGGGATTATTCTATAGTCGGTGCAGACGGATATTTGATTGCGGAAATTTCAAAGCAGCTGTTTAACTGGACGGATACATATACGATAGATGTAATTTATCCCGAGAATGCGCTCTGTGCACTCATGGTCGTACTGGCTATTGATGCGGAAAAATGTTCACGCAATGACTGATAAAATGTAAATATTGAATTAAATCACCTTTTCATGATCAAAATATTTAATGAATAAAAATTAAATGTTTTGATGAGGGTGAAAACTGTGGAAATAACATATGTGGCTATAGATCTCAAATCTTATTATGCTTCTGTGGAATGTACACAGCTTTTACTTGATCCTATGACAACAAATCTTGTTGTCGCTGATTCCGAACGTACGGAAAAGACTATATGTCTTGCTGTAACGCCAAGTTTGAAAGCATACGGAATAAGCGGCAGAGCAAGACTGTTTGAAGTTGTAAAACGCGTAAAAGAGATAAATTCCGAGCGGAGAAAAAATGCTCCGGGACATAAATTTTCAGGCTCTTCGTGTGATATTACAGAGCTTGCGGAGCATCCTGAACTTGAATTTGACTATATAATAGCAAAGCCGCGAATGGCTTTGTATAAGCAGATAAGTGTGCAGATATATCAGATCTATCTTAAATATGTTTCTCCTGATGATATATATCCGTACAGCGTTGATGAAGTTTTTATTGATATAACGAGATATCTTGAGTCAAGCGGAAAAACAGCGCGTGAATTTACTATGACTATGATACTGGATGTGCTTGAAACAACAGGGATTACCGCAACGGCAGGTATCGGCACAAATATGTTTTTGTGTAAGGTCGCAATGGATATCATGGCAAAGCATATTTCGCCGGATAAAAACGGAGTGCGTATAGCAGAGCTTGACGAGATGACATATCGCAAACGTTTGTGGACTCATAGACCGCTTACCGATTTTTGGCGTATCGGAAAGGGTTATTCGGAAAAGCTCGAACGCAACGGAATGTACACTATGGGCGATATTGCGAGATGTTCGGTATACAATGAGGATAAACTGTATAAGCTTTTCGGAGTCAATGCCGAACTGCTTATCGACCACGCATGGGGATGGGAGCCGTGTACCGTAGAAGCAGTTAAAAACTATAAAGCGCAGTCAAACAGTACAAGTTCGGGACAGGTTCTTCAATATCCGTACACAAACGAAAAAGCGATGCTCGTTGCCTCGGAGATGGCAGAGCTTTCAGCCCTTGATCTCGTAGAAAAAGGACTTGTAACAGATCAGATCGTTCTTGAGGTCGGTTATGATACGGAAAATCTGAAAGATACGGAGATTAAAAAGCGTTATTGCGGAGCTGTGGTTACCGATCATTACGGCAGAAAGATTCCGAAGCCTGCACGCGGCACAGGAAACATTGGAAGATATACGTCCTCAACAAAGCTTATTATCGATACGGTATTGGATATTTTTAAGCGGATTACCGATAAAAATCTTATGATAAGACGGCTTACGCTTACTGCGAATCATTTGATCGGCGAAAATGAAATTCCTCCGGATGACGGATTTGAGCAGATGACACTGTTTACGGATTATGATGCGATTGAGAAAGAGCGGACGGCGGAGAGGGAAATGCTTGACAGAGAAAAGCGTATACAGCATGCTGTACTTGACATTAAGAAAAAATTCGGAAAAAATGCAATAATAAAGGGGCGTGATTTACAGGAAGGCGCAACGCTGCTCGACCGTAACGGTATGATAGGAGGACATAAAGCTTGAATACTCCGTATGATGATATAATTGATATGCCTCATCATGTTTCGGAAAAACGAAAGCATATGTCGCTTGATGAACGCGCTGCTCAGTTTGCGCCGTTTGCAGCGCTGACCGGATATGATTCGGATATCCGCGAGGCGTCCCGCCTGATCTGTAAAAAATTTGAACTTGACGAATATGCAATAGCAGAGCTTGATGAAAAATTACGTTTTTTGAAGACGAAGACGGACGACGCAGTTTTTGTTACAGTAACTTATTTTAAACATGACGGTAAGGCGCAGGACGGAGTATATACGACTGTTTCCGGGATCGTAGAGAAAATAGACGAATATGGAAAAAACGTACTTATGTCGGACGGTGTAAAAATTCCGATATACGATATATATGCAATTGAAGGCGATGTATTCTGTTAACTGAATAAGCCGTGATTAAAAACTTTATATTAAGCTCAGATATTTTATTTGAGAAAAAGAAAAGCACTGCACAAATTTCCGCTGAAATTTGATGACAATGCTTTTTCTGTTTAGTTGAGCAGATAAATATATAAATTAAGATATCCGGCGAATGTAACCCATAGTAAATACGGCAGTAGCAGATATCCGGCAGGCTCTGATACTCTGAAAAACAAAATCATTGTTGCAAGAATAAGAACCCATAGGATAATCAGCCAGACAAATGAAAATAAATAAGCTTCGAAATTAAAGAAAATGATAGACCAAAAAAAGTTGAATATAAGCTGTATTCCGTAAACAGATAAAGCGGAACGATTCGGTTTTCCTGAGACAAGAACAAGATAGGAAGCAATTCCCATCAGAATGTATAAAATAGTCCATACTACAGGAAACAGCCATCCAGGAGGAGAGAGAGCCGGTTTATTCAGTGATTGAAAGGTTTCCATACTGTTACGTGTTAATAATCCGGCTAAACC
>CALGZV010000059.1 GCA_937934385.1 uncultured Clostridia bacterium
GGGTGTGTCCGACGGTATAACTGATGAAGCTTCTCCTGATTCGGCGGCAGTCGGAAGCGAAGAGATACATAATGCCGGAAGCTCATTTGGAACAGAAAAAAATGAATCCGGAAATAACGGCTTCGTTTCCGAAAATGATGCCGGTGAAAAAAACGGCGTATCACCAAAGCCTTTTATAATCGCAGGTGTTTCTTCAGTTATCGTTGTTGCGGTTGCTGCCTTTTACGTTTTATCTGTCCGCCGTAAGAACGCGAAAAATTCCGCAGACTCTGAACCTGAAGGAGATGGCAGGAATGGCTAAGCGTTTAACCGGATTTATTCTGTTTTTCGCTGTTCTTTTCTCTGTGTTATCGGGAGCAACATATGCTGATTCGGTTTCAGATAACGTACTCTGTATTGCAGAGCGGATTATCACATGGAAGAAGCAGGACGTCATCGCCGAACCTGACGGATTTCTGATAAACGACACGTTTTTGGAGCTTGCCGGAACGACGCCGGGTGACTGGTATCCGATCGGCTTGGGCAGACTCGGTATTTCCGATAACTACGAAGGATACCTTGCGGTTATACGGGATCAGGTAGAGAAGCGCTATTGTCAGCCCGGAAAACTTAGCGCGGCGAAAGCTACCGAATGGCACAGAATCGCTCTTGCGGTTCTTGCATCGGGCGGAGATCCTACAAACATCGGGACCGATGAAAAAGGTCAGCCGATAGATCTTATTGCGGACGGAACCTACGACCGAGGGAAAACTACCCCGCTCGGAAGACAGGGTATTAACGGCTGGATATGGGGGCTTATTGCTCTGGACAGTATGCGGTATGAGATTCCTGAGGACGCATTTTATACACGTGATGACATTATCGTGGAAATACTGCGTCAGCAGCTCCCGGATGGCGGATTTGCACTGAGCGGAACGATAAGTGATACTGACATTACTGCAATGGCAGTGCAGGCGCTTGCGCCTTACTATAACAGTGAAGAGCAGTATACGTATCAGCGGAAGCCGACGGATACCGAAGTGACAAAGACGGTTCGCGCGGCCGTGGATGAAGCGATAGACTGTCTTTCGGAAAAGCAGCTTCCTACCGGAGATTTCGAAAGTTGGAGAACGCAGAATGTGGAGAGTACCGATCAGGTGGTCGTAGCGCTATGTGCTTTGGGGATAGATCCCCTTACCGATGAACGATTTATTAAAAACGGCAATACTCTGCTTGACGGGATTCTCCGTTATCAGATGCCTGACGGAGGGTTTGTTCATTCGTTTACATACGATCCTGATAATCCTACATCTTTGCCTGATAAGTCGAATACGATGGCAAGCGAACAGACCTTGTATACAATGGCTGCGATATGGAGGCAGCGGTCGGGAATGCGCACGCTCTATGATTTCCGTCCGGAGCAAAGCAGCGCTTTGAAACAGCGTATTGCAGATCTTGAAACACAGATTGCCGCTACTGTCGACTTGATCGATGCTGAAAAGCTTGAAGAGTTACTTACCGCTTTTTACTCCATTCCTGAGAATGAACGTAATTATGCAGACGGATATTGGAAGCTTTCGGAGGCGGCTAAAAAAGCCGGTCTGGACGTCGAAAGAATCGCCGGTGAAACAGTGGTCGTGGAAAGCCCGGAGGATGACCTGGGTGATACCGTTGCTATTTACTTTTCGGATGCCGACCGTCGGTCTGCGGATTCTCTTCCCGAAAAGCTGACTACCGAACAGTATGTACAGGTAACGACGCTTGTTGACAAGTTGCGTCAGTGTGAGGATTTTGATGAAAAGGAACTGTATCTGCAAAAGCTTATATCCGCCGAAGAAGCGATAAAAGCTGTGCAGGACGAGATCGACGCATTAAATACGGAAATTACTGAAAAGCTCTATCCGTTTGAGAACATTTCCCTGAAAGATAAAAAAACGGTGGACGGCATAGTGCTGAGATACGAAGCGCTCAGCGAATATGACCGCTCGAAAATTATACGATGGGAAGATGTTATAAAAACAAAAACACAGATCGACAATATTCTGCGCGGTATCGTTATCGCCATTGTACTTTGTATTTTTACGGTATTTATCGCATTCTTTCTTGTGCGCAGAATACACAAAAAGCGCAGAAAGCGCGAGCTTGAAATGGAGCAGCTGGCGGCGCTTTATGAAGATGAAGATGAATGACCGCTGAAAGAGGAGGACTCGGGTGAAAAAAGATATTCTTGCCGTATTCAGCATTATCCTTATCATTGCCGTACTCATAAACGGAACGAATATCCAGTCGACGGAGGAATATTATCTTACGCATATTGATGATATAACGGAGGAAAGTGAAACTGTAATTATCAGCATCCGATGCGATACGGTACTTGAGAATTATGACGATCTTGATCCGAGTCTTCGCTCCGACGAATTTGTTCCGCCGGACGGAGTCATTTTACCTGCTACAGA
>CALGZV010000060.1 GCA_937934385.1 uncultured Clostridia bacterium
GAAAGATCGAAGATTTTCAGGATGATGAAAAAAGCAGAATGACTGCATGCGACGTAAACGAAGACGGAATTCTCAATTCCCACGATCTTGTCTCCCTCATGAAATGCATCGCCGAGGGTAAGCCCGGCAACATTCCGGAATCAAATGTTACCGAGACGAATATTCCCGACACGGATACTCCGGAAACAGACGCACCTGATACAGATACGCCCGACACGGACGTACCGGATACAGATATTCCCGATACAGACGTACCCGAGACCGATGCACCCGAGCTTATACCTGACTTCTCCTCGTTTGATGGCGAGCGTCTTCCTTTCACCGTTATCAGCAGCGGCAATTTTTATCAAACGAGCAGATCACATCATGAGTTTACTTACCGGGATTGGGTAATGTTCGCCGATTCGCCGTTCGAGATAAGCACACTGGTTCAGCCTTACGAAGAAAAAGAGCTGTTTGAGGATACGATCGAAAACGTCGACACCGAAAACAATCTGCTTTTAGGGATCGCACTGAAAACAGGAGTCTACCATGACACACCGTTCTCCCTCCGCGAGCTTGTTCTGCACGACGGTAATGTCACCGCACTGCTGACCAACAACTATGACGGATCCAATAAAAGACCTGAAATTATTTACATGATCATCATATCCGTGCCGCGCGATGCGCTTCCCGATGGCTTCCAGGATATGCCGTTCGGCGTCTCGATATTCAACACAAATCCGCATGCCTCCGAACTGCCGGACGTATCGTTAGAATATCACGAAGCATTTCCGTATATACACAGTCTGCCAAAGTACGATTTTGATAAAGAACTTGCGACATTGCCGGATTTCTCCCCGTTCGAGGGCGAGCGCATTCCGTTTTCCACACTCTGGCGCGGCGAATGCCATATTTCAGGCGGCAAAGGAATTTCGATCTGCGATTCGACAAGCGAAATGATCTCTTCCTTCACCAGTATCTCCGATAAAAATCTTGCCGAAGCTAAAGCCGCGCTTGAAGGCGTCGACACCGAAAATGAACTGCTCATAGCTTTTGCTTTAAATACAAACGGCGGCGATACCCCGTTTACCCTACGCGAGCTTGTTCTTCATGACGGAACGGCCGTCGGAATTTTCACCGACCACTATTCCGGTTTAGGTAATCTAAACATATTTGACTATACGGTCATAATATCCGTGCCGCGCGATGCGCTTCCCGTTAAATTTCAGGATATGCCGTTCGGCGTTTCGATCGCGAATATAGCGTTTAATTACGGCGAATTCGCCGCCACATACTACCGCGAACCTTTCCCGTTCGTGTATATTCTAAAAAAATAAAGTACGTAAAAAGCAAAAAAACCGAGGAAAGAGCATGCGGTAAGCTTACCGTATGCTCTTTTTTGCAGCCGTCTCTGTTTTATCCCGCGCACACCACAATGCTCTCCGAATCTTATTGTAAAAAAATGGCTATTTAGTGTATCGAGTGCTGTTTTTTGACGATTTTCAAAAAATCTTTTTAAGATTTTATACAAAATTCAATTCTGCTTCTTGACAAATTGTATAAAAATATGATAGAATAACATTAGATTGGAGATTCGGTTTTTTCTGCTGTTCTACGGATAACCACATACGGAAAATGCAGCTTTGCGCGGATATACAATAATATAAATTAGAGAATAAGCGGCCGAACAGAAACCGAAAATTTTACGCAGGAGGACGACATGGCGGACATCACAGGCAAAAAGCGCAGCAAAATCATAACCGTCACGTCGCTCAAGGGCGGCGTCGGAAAATCTACCGTCACCGCAAATCTTGCTTTTGCGCTTGCGTCGCGCGGAAAGCGAACACTCGCTGTCGACTGTGATCTGAGCATACGCAATCTTGATCTTATTATGGGGCTCGAGGACAGCGTTGTATAT
>CALGZV010000061.1 GCA_937934385.1 uncultured Clostridia bacterium
GCCCGGTGACGGGGCTTTGCTCCTTATTGAAAGGTGAACAGTATGGCTTACGAAATTGGATTGTCTTCCGCAGGTAAGGTTATGGATGAGCAGCTTTTTGCGGCATACCGGGACGCCGGACTCAGCTGTATGGAAATTTCACGGGATCTGTACGGATTTGAAAAGGTTGATTTCGCCGATGTAAAGCAGCTTGCCGACCGATACGGTATCCGGCTGTGGTCGCTGCATCTTCCGTTCGATCCTTTTCATATTCTCGATCCTTCCTCTGCCGACGGAGAGAAGCGCAGGGAAACGGTAAAGCATTTTACGGAGCTTATTTGCAAAGGCGCGGAAATAGGTGTCGGCAAATTTGTCGTTCACGCGAGCATCGAACCGATCACTGATGAAGAGCGCAGCGAGCGCATGAAGTACGCAAAGGAGACGCTTGCTTTGCTCGCAGAGATCGCCGGACGCGAAGGCGCGGTCATATGTGTTGAGGATCTTCCGCGAAGCTGTATCGGAAACTGCTCGGCTGAGATAGCGGATCTGATAAGCGCCGATGACCGCTTGAGAGTGTGCTTTGACACAAATCACCTTATGATAGAGGATAATATCGATTTTGTGAGAGCTGTCGGTAATAAGATAGTGACGCTGCATGTTTCGGATTACGATTTTCCGAACGAACGCCACTGGCTGCCGGGAGAGGGAACGACCGACTGGCAGGCGCTTTTAGGTGCGCTGAAAGAGGTCGGCTATAGCGGACCGTGGCTGTATGAAATCGGCTTCCGTGCTCCGGCGCACAGACCGAGAAGCCGCGATCTTACATGTTTCGATTTTGCGCGCAATGCCCGCGAGATATTTGAGGGATCGCCGCTTACGGTAATTAACTGATATCTATTTCTTTATAAAAAAGAACGAACCGCCGAGGCTATGCCGCGGCGGTTCATTTATGAGTAACGGTGAATAAAGAATAATTTTGGCAGCGCAAATATGCAATGAACGTGAAAGCTCCTGTCAGCGAGCAGAGCGAAAAGGCATAGTGAATGTAAATAATCCCGTTAGCAAACGAAGCGCATTGTGATGACATACTTCCCGTACATATTGCGGAGCGCCGGCAGACGCTTATATACAAAGATTTACTTTGAGAATTTCTGCGGCATCCTGTTTCATCGACGCTTTGAAGCCGTTTTCAAGCTCCTTTGCCTTTTTCATTCATCTGAAATATTCTCCGGATTTTTCCGCGGAAGTACTGTTTTGTATAATGAAATCGGGAAGCGCCTGCGCAGACTCCTCGTAATATTTAAGCGCATACGCTCTCATGAAATCGAAGATATCTATGCCGGCGGTTATCTTTTTATATTGTTTTCTTTGCGGTATTCATCGGCGCGCCGCAGTGCGAGCGCCATAGGAGTCGATTCCTCAGGGAACTTGCGGTATTGACGTCGCGGGTTCTGTCCGCCAAAAGTATAGACGGATAGGTCTGTATAAACAAGAGACTGGTTACAGTACTTCCAAATCTTTGATCGGGAATCTTTTTGTTCCTGATTGTCGGGTTTAAATGCTATGTAAACCAAAATCTTTTTGATGTATTAGTTTAAAAATGTGTATTCTTATTATACCAATTATGGTATACGGACGTAATATGTTACTGTCAAGTCTTGTTTATTATAATTACTGTTTTCTCTATGGAAACTGGAGCAGAAAAGCTTTTGCCTGAAAAGTATTCGTCCCGGGCTTTATATCAAGTATTTCAGCAGGGCAAATAATTGACTTTGCACGTATTCCCATCTCAAAGGCGGTATATACTTAGTCCTTCACGTTTATCTGCCAGATTTCTTTTGCCATATTAAAGACTGCCCAACCCTTAGGCCAGCCTGCATAAAAAGCCGTGTGGGCAATAATTGCGGCGATTTCCTTTTGCGTAACACCATGATTTTTGGCATTTATCAAATGGAATTTAAGAGAAGAGTCGGTTACTCCGGAGGACATAAGTGCAACCACGGTGATAATGCTTCTTGTTTTCAGATCAATGTCCTGATTGTTCCAATTTTCTCCGAATAATATATCGTCGTTGTAGTGTGCAAACTCGGGAGAAAATTCACCGAGCGATTCTCTTCCTGCTGTTTGAATTATTTTTTTGTTCATGTATTTATCCTCCAATATTATTTTTTTATGAATTGACGGTATGTTGGCGGAATTCCGTCTTCGTCAGACAGATAACGCTCCGCGCTCTTTTCGGCTTTGCTTGTTTTTACATAGATGCGTTCAAGACATTTCTCACATCGTTTTTGTCAAACTGCTTGTAGCCGCCTTCAAGGATCAGATCGGCATTTGCCTCTCTTGCGATTCCGATGCCCTCATACAGCTTTTCAACTGTAGGATTAGGCATAATTCCCGATATTTCGGATACGGTCTTGCCGCAGGAGGCAAGAATCTCCAGTACATCGTCGTATAGTCCGCTCCTTTTAACCGAACCGCCGCCGTAAACAAGAACTACATTCTTTCCGTATTTCGGAAGCTCAGTGTTCAGTTCTTTGAGCGAATCATCGCCGAAATACAGCTTTGTGGGATTACAATAAGAAAAATTACCTAACATTGTTTCCTCCGTAAAATAAATTTATTTATTGGGTATAAGCCTTAAAAGACATTTGTAAACCATTTGATAAACTGTCGGTTCTTCAAATTTCATGCCGGCAAGCTCCATTGCCTGATTTTGCTTCTCGGTATGGTGCGTAAACGGGTATGCTCCGATCATAAAGGCGCAGAAGCTGTTGCAGAAATCCGTACAGTCATGGGAGATAATATCCGATTTGTAGGAACGCAGAATTTCAGTGATAGCCGAAATTGCACGGGCGTACAGCATCTTGAATTCCGCCAGCCGCTCTATGCGGCTGTTTTGCTCAATATCATAAAGATTCATGTTGAGGATTCTCAGCATAACATCTTTGTCCGCAAGTGTTTCGGCAAGGCAGTTTGCAAGCGCTGCAGTATTCATGTCTTTTGCCGGACGGATAACAGCCTCCAGCTCTGTGCACCAATCTTCATATTCCCTTGCGAGCAGTCCCAGAAGAATTTCTTCCTTCGTTTCAAAGTAGTTGTAAATGGCAGGACGGGTAAGGCTGATTTTTGTGCTGATTTCCTTGATATTTACTCCGTAAAATCCCTTCGACTTATATATTTCTTTGCAGGCATCGAGTATTTCGTTTTTTCTTTTTTTCGTCAGCTCCGGCGATCCTCTAGGCATAAACGGTACTCCTTTTTAACTTTTTAATTTATTCTGACATTGTGTAAATATATCATAACACTATTCTGACACTGTGTCAATATTAATTCAAAAAAATATCCAAATTATTTTTATCTGACTAACATATGCCCATCGTAAATAGTTTTTTCGGCGGTCTTGCTTTTTATGTTTTAATTTTCATGCAAAAAGCCCTTTGTTATTTCATTATCTATAAATTTTTAAATGTGACACGGATACGTCGCTTTTATATGTTATAATAACCTCGCGATGTATACCTAAGCTTTGCTGTGCAAACCTTAGGACATCTGAGAGAACATTGAAGCATAAATCAGGACTTGCGT
>CALGZV010000062.1 GCA_937934385.1 uncultured Clostridia bacterium
GAGCACCCGACCGCAATCTTTAATTGTGCCCGGCGGGTCGGGTTCTTATCTAAAACGATAATTAAAAGCGATCTATTATTTCCGACCGTTTTCCGGTGTATATCCGTCTATCCCTGACTTTTGAAGCGCGCAGAAAATGCGGTGCTTAAGCCCCTTATATCTACGGTCAAGCGACTGTACAAGCAGCTTCATCTCTTCCCTCTCCGTATGCCCGTCCTCCGGACAGCTCGTCTGTACAACAGGCAGATCATTACCCGAGATAAAATATCTCACATCCTTTTCAGGTGCATATATAAGCGGCCGGATAAGAGTTATATCTTTTCGGTCAAGGTATGTTTTCGGTGAAAAGGATCCGAGCCGTCCCTCATGGAAAAGATTCAGCATAAAAGTTTCTATTGCATCATCATAATGATGTCCGAGCGCGATCTTATTGCATCCCTCTTCCTTTGCCGCATCATGCAGTATTCCCCGCCGCATTTTTGCACAAAGTGAACACGGATTGCTTTCCGCCCGCGTTTCGAAAATAATCTTCGCAAGAGATGTTCTGACAAGTCTGAACGGAACTCCGTGTACTTTACAAAACTCCGCTATACCTGAGAAATCCATAGGAGGTCTGCCTATATCTTCAAAACCCATATCGGCTGTGATACCGACAATCTCAAATTTTGCAGGATAAAACACCGAAAGATTTATAAGTGCGCAGAGCAATGCAATTGAATCTTTTCCGCCAGACAGACCGACCGCGATCTTGTCTCCGTCCTCAATCATTTTATATTCATCAACGGCACGTCTTGTGCAGCTAAGAAGCCGCCTTATTTTTTTAAAATCAGAAATATATCCTTTATCGGAAACAACAGTTCTGCTATTGTCTCCGTCCGATGAATTTTCTGTCCCGCCGGAAATCTCCTGTATATTATCTTTCATTCTCTGTCCTCTTTTTCCGTGCTATCCGAAATACCAGTCTCCGGCAACGGTTTGCTGTTTACACTGCGTTTCTTCTTTACAAAGATTACAAAGGCTACTGCGGCGGAAACAATAATAACAAAAACGAGCGAAATACTTACAACTAAAAGCACCGATAACTCGCCCTTTACCGTTCCGGACTCATCTATTTCGTAGCTTCTTCCGTTTATAAGTACACTCACATGTCCGGAAGCCGATGCAACAAGAGCCGGATCTCCGCGCAGCACCTTAAGTCCTACACAGGAAACTCTTCTGTAGCTTTCAATACCGTCTATTCCGGTTGTCTTCGAAACAGTCTCCAAAGTCATCATTATATCCGCACCGTTAAATTCCTCCGCAACATTTATTACGGAAACATTGCCGGAAACGATCTCAAGCGAGACTGTATTATCATCATAGACATATGCCGTACCCGACATACTCATATCGCCTGAATTCATAACAGCATCGCCTACGCCGTCTGCACTCAGCTTACAATGGCCAACCGTTCCGCCTTTAAAATCAAAGCTTCCTGTATTATATATTCCGCCGCCTGCCGCCGCGGTATTTCTCGCTACCGAGCCCTGGGAAAGTACAAGCGTACCTTCGTTATATATTCCGCCGCCCCGTAATTCTGCCGTATTATCAGAATATTGTCCGCCCGAAATAATATATTCTCCGGAGTTCCACACTCCGCCGCCGATATCAGCTTTATTATTACTGACATTTGATTTTTCAGCTTTGACGGTTCCGCAATTATATATTCCGCCGCCCCGCCCCGCTGTGTTTTCTGTTATCACAGTACCCGAAAGCTCAACGGTTCCCCCTTCAGATACATAAATACCCGAACCGTCATTCTCAGATATTTCACCGCCACGCAGTAAAGCTTCGGCTTCCTGCGATATATATATTCCGCCGCCGCTTTCAGCAGCATTTTTTTCACCGTATTCAAGTTTTGATCCGTCCGGCTCTATACTGCTGTGCTTTCCAATACAGCCTCCGTGAAAAACAAAACTGCCTGCTTCGGCATATACGCCTGCACCGCACGAAGCTCTGCATCCGTAAACCGTTCCTCCGAGAAAGGTAAACGTACCTCCCGACATATAGACTCCTCCGCCTCTGCTTGCCTCAGAATCCAATATGCTTCCGCCGTTTAGGATAAATTCTCCGCCGTTTATTAAAACAGAGCCGCCGTACTCCGCTTTTCCGCCTGAAAATATCACTCCGCTGTTGACAGTAGCCTTAGCTCCGTTCCCGATCACAACAAGGCTCTCACCGCATTTATCCGAACCGATTAAAGAAAGGGACGGCTCCGAGCCCAAGTCGCCTTCAATCCCTACGGTCAGCTCCGCTCCGCTTTCCAACACGAAAGCAGATCTGTCACTTGTAATTATGCAGCCCGCACCCCGAAGCTCATAACTTCCCTCTTTGAACTTTACCGACTCCGCAAGATGAATATCTCTGATAAGCGTGATTATTCCGCTTTCATCAATATTTGCC
>CALGZV010000063.1 GCA_937934385.1 uncultured Clostridia bacterium
TTGTGTGATTTCCGTACCACCGACAAATAATAGAATTGAACAACCAGCATTTCTAATAGCCGAGCAAATTGCAGAATTACTGCATTGTTCTTGCAGAAATGACATTTTGGAAAATGAAAGTACCGAATCAGCAAAAAACAATCCAAATGCAGTTATTGGGTCAATCAAAAAATTGTTGGTGGCTAAAAGACCAACTCATATTCTTTTGGTTGATGATATATATTCTACGGGAACCACAGCAAACGAGTGTGTTAAAATCCTAAAAGAAGATCCTAATGTATTATCAGTTTCGTTATTAGCTATTACGAAAACGAAAGGATGAAAATTAATGAAAGTATTTATTGGAGGAGCAAGACAATTACGTTCATTAAATAAAAATATAACAGAACGACTCGACAATATATATCAAAAACAATTTGAAATCTTGATTGGTGATGCAACCGGAATAGACGAGGAAGTTCAAAAGTATTATTTTAATAAACGATACGATAATGTTATTATCTATGCCTCGAATGGCAATGCAAGGCACAATGTTGGTAATTGGGAGGTAAAAGGTGTTGCAGTTCCTAAAAATGTAACAGGTTTTGATTTTTATGCTGCTAAAGATTTACAAATGTCTAACGATGCAGATTATGGCTTTATGATATGGAATGGCAAAAGCAAAGGGACATGGAATAATGTTTGTAATCTTACAAATATGAATAAGCCGGTTCTTGTTTATGTTACAACTTATAAGAGATTTTTTAAGGTTAAGTCAACAGCAGAAGCAGAAAAGTTAAAAGAAATTATTTCAAAAAAAGATGATTTTGAGAGTATAAATCAAATAAATGGTATGGCTTTTCAACAGTTAACCTTATTTTGATGTGTGATCTAAGTAGCAATATTAAAAAGCATATGATTGACGCTTTTGGTGAAAAGCGACACAGGCTGCACTCCAGAATAAGTAATTTAATTTGATTTTGTTATTCGGGGTAAACTCGAATAACAAAGTCCGATAGAAAAATTGACCTTGCGGAAAAAATTCTGCAAGGTCAATTTTACGTTGATATTTTTGAAAGTACAGGAGTTTTTACAACAAAATTGAACATTTCTCTTATCGTTAAAACTTAATACTTAATGTTATAAAAAAGATATTAAGGAAAGCTGAGACCTTTTGTAAAGGGTGAAATTCAATATAAAAAACTTTGCTTAGAATTTTGCATTGTTTTTTTACCAAACTTTTTGTAAATAATGCAATTTAATATTTGAGTTATTTTATTAAAGTGTTTTTTTATCAAATAATTTATTGCATTCGTCTATAATATTTTCTACTATACGCAGCTGAGAAGGTGTGAGACGGCTCATTTTATCAGATAAAAGAAGCAGATCCTTGTCTATTATTTCTCCTGTCAGAAGATAATCTGCGCTGACGCCTAGTGCTGCTGACATTTTCATGAGATTTTCGGGGCGCATAGCTCTTTTTCCTGCTTCTGCATAAGAAACAAATTGTGTGGTGACCTCGGCTTTTTCAGCAAGTGATTCCTGTGTTAACCCCATTTTTTTTCTCCGTTCCATAATTCGGGCACCTATTTCACAAAGCCACTTATCTGTATTCGTCATCATATCACCTCTGATTTCTCATTGTACTGTTTAATTATATCCACAAAACACGAAAAAATTAAGCGCCTATTGTTGACAAAACTAAACAATACGTGATATAATAAACATACATCGGTTAATTTATATGTTCCCTCATGTGAGCTGATGTATTTATCGGCGGCAGAGATTTGCTTTTTAATATTCTATCATTTTTTATTTGCTTGTTTAGGGATTAAGAAAAATCCGTATACCGGCATTTGATATACTGATTAACCTCTGAGCATTGCTTTTTAATTCTGAAAGTTTGACTCTATTATTATGAGTAAGATATGAGAGGTATCAAATGACAGGCGTTGAGATGCTTTGCCGCCGATGATTTATATAATCAAGTGTCTGTAAAGCTTTGTATAGTTATAAATTATAAACTCGTTCATTTTTGTTTTCGGCAGAAAAACAGCAGTATAATTTCCTTTCAGGAAATTATACTGCTGATATAACCGCTTTATAATACAAAATAAAATGTTGCTTATAAGTTTTTTGACAAAGCTGAAGTCTTATTTTCTGCGGGAAGGTTTTTATACTGTTATTTTATAAATTTAAGAGTGCGGTACATGTTGGTTATTGTAAAATCCTCGGGCGCTTTTGCGAATTCTCCGTCAAGTGTCCACATACTTTCACTGTCCAGTTCAAAACGGATAGAATCAGCCTGGGCGCGGACCAGACCGCATTTGGGGTCGTTCGGTATAAGGAGACTTTTGGCGATTGTATCTGCATCCTTGAGGTTTTGAGGACTTTTTATAAGAATAAGCTCAAAAAGTCCGTCAGACATGTCGACACCGACTTTGTCTATTTTTATCATTTTTGCAACAGTAGTTGAATTTGATACAGAGGCAAAAATGTAATCTCCGCAGAATACTTTTTCTCCGGCTGTTACACGCATGTGTATGGGTTTTATATTTCCGAGGTGAGTTATAGCATCAATTACATATGCCATATAACCGATTGCATTTTTCAGATTCTGAGGTGTACGGTATGATGTATCGGTAAAGGCTCCGGTGGAGGCAACATATGTAAAATAGTTGTCATCGTTTCCGAACTTTCCTACATCGATATTGGTTATATCACCTTCAATTATTCGCGCTGCAGCTTTTGAAGAATCAGACGGGAGCCCGAAATTTTTTGCGAAATCATTTGTTGTACCGGAAGGAATATATCCGAGCGGCGGACGTTTATCAGATTCAAGACACATCAGTCCGCAAACGACCTCATGCAAAGTTCCGTCGCCTCCGCAGCATACAATACGGTCAAAGTACATTGCATCTTTATATGCTATTTGGGCGGCATGTCCGGGATATCTCGTTATTCGTATACTTACATCAAAATTTGCTTCGCAAAAAATGCTGCATATCGAAAAAAAGTTATCACGTGCGCGCATTGTACCCGATTTAGGGTTTAATATAAGTAACAGCTTTTCTTTCATAGTATACCTTTAAAATATTATAATATTTGAACAATACCAATATATTATTAATCTTATTATATAAATCAATTATTAATTTATTGTGAATTTTGGGAAATATAATTGTAAAACTCTTAGTTGTTGACGAATAATGAAAATAGAATTTAAAAATAATATTGTGATATATATTTGTTTTTCATTAAATTAATATTTTTTATGCTTTTTTATGAAAATCAACTGATTATGATCATTTTAAAGAGCTTTTTTCAAATATTTTGTAAAAAAAACACATTGGCTATTTATTTTTTGAACAGTATGTGTTATAATATAAAATAATATTTAATATACAGTCGTAATTTATACTATTTGGTGTTTCTTCGTATGATATTATAACTGTTTTGTAACTGTATATTATCGGATACCGTAACTAAATACACATCGGAGTTGTGTATCACTGTTATAAGATTGCAAATTTGAAAACCGGATGCAGGAATTTTGTATTTTATATATAATTTTATAATATTAAGCTTCCGAAAGGGGAACTTTGAGGATGGAAGAACTTACCTCTCTCAGAAAAATGCAGCTCGTTGAGCTTGACATTCTTAAAGCTGTTGTTGATATATGTAAGAAAAACGGAATCACATATTATATCAGTGGCGGGACATTTTTGGGTGCAGTAAGACATAAAGGCTTTATTCCGTGGGATGACGATGTTGATAT
>CALGZV010000064.1 GCA_937934385.1 uncultured Clostridia bacterium
CGAGCCCGGAAACATATTCTTCTGTCAGGCTTGACGGAGCGTCGGCATAGTATGCGTTTCCGTATCTTATGATAAATGCGATCCGTCTTGTGAGTACAGTGGTCTTTCCGCTTCCTGCTCCCGCAAGTACGAGCAGAGGTCCGCGGACACTGTATACCGCATCGCGCTGTTCAGCGTTAAGTTTTTCATATATTCTGTCAAAGATTTTGCGCTTTGCAGCCGTAAAACGCTCTGCAAGAGCATTTCCGGCGGCGGAGCCGGCGCACATACATTCTGTCATATTTTAAATTACCTTCCGTATTCGTTACGGGTATGGGGCATCCGTAAATTTTATTTACTTTATTTTAACATATTTATAAAAATAAATCAACAGACATATTGACGAAAAAAACAGATTAATTTATAATAACAGTATTATCCCGTATATGAAAGAACGCTGTATTTGTATGAAAAAACGGAAAACGGAGTTTGAATTGTTATGACAGAAGATTCGCTTGAAAAAGTGCTTCCGCTGCGGCTGCTTGCTTTGCCGACGGCAAAGGTATGGGGCGGAGGAAAGCTGTGCGTCGGATACGGAAAGCCTATGCCCGAAGTGCCCGATCCCGAATCGTCAGACGGTGAGATACGTCTCGGCGAAACGCTGGAACTTGTATCATGCGGCGGAGTATCAAACATAATAGACGGAGGGCGTTTTGACGGAATGACCCTCTCCGAATATCTCCGCGCGGAGGAGGGCTCGGACGGTGAGCTTCCCGTTATCGTAAAATATATCGACGCTGGCGACGCTCTTTCCGTACAGGTGCATCCCGGCAAGACCGAGCTGTGGTATATAGCCGAAGCGGATGACGGCGCGGAGATAATATACGGATTTGAAGAAGCTGCAGAGCACGGCGGATTTGACCGTGACGGATTTATCCGTGCGGCACGCGACGGAAGCGTAGAAAAGCTTCTGCATCGGATCCCCGTAAAAGCGGGGGAATTCTATATGATACCGTCGGGACTTGTTCATGCGCTCGGCGGCGGAATCGTTGTTTTGGAATTTCAGCAGAGCGACGCGGTTACTCTCCGCGTATGGGATCGCGGCAGAGACAGACCTGTTCAGACCGAGGAAGCTGCCGATACCGTGGAGAGACTCGGAGTATATAAATTGCATGACGGTATAGCCGAACCCGGACTCACGGAATGCGAGTATTTTTCCGTGAAGAAATATTCCGCAGACGGGAAGTTATCCGTAACAGCGGAAAACGGTATGCTTTTTATATCATGTGCCGGAGGAAGCGGAACTATCTGCGGTGCTAAGATAGAAAAAGGAGACAGCTTTTTACTTCCCGAAGGCTGCTCTGCGAATATTGCAGGCAGAGACCTGACGATTCTGACAATGAGCTGGTAAGCGGTAACCGTAAAATATTTTGAGGAGGAGCGAAAACAGATATGAATATAACTGAGATCAGCAGGGAAATATTTGATTCGGCTCACAGTACCGTATATTCTTTATGCGGACTTGATATAACCGTAGGCTATACAGAAGAATATATAGTTTCGGTCAGTGCATGGGAAGGCGGATCGCATATGTGCGGCGAACCGTCTGCGCTTTCGGACAGTGCTGCACGGCAGCTTGAAGAATATCTGTGCGGCAAGCGAATGAATTTTGAACTTCCTGTTGCAATATACGGAACCGATTTTCGTGCGCTTGCGCTTGTGCCGTTCGGAGAAACACGCAGTTACGGACATATCGCGGAGCAGATAAGCAGACCACGTGCATTCCGTGCGGTCGGTATGGCGTGTCACAGAAATCCTGTAGGAATAATTATTCCGTGCCACCGTATCGTGGGCGCGTCCGGAGCGCTGACCGGATATGCCGGAGGACTCGGACTTAAGGAGCGTTTGCTGCGGCTTGAAAGACGTACTGCTGCAGGAGAACCTGCAACAGATGACCGTACTTTTTAAGTTTTTATCGGTAATTGTTTGTACATAATCAAAATGTACGGCATTTTGATTTATGCTGCTAATGATATTAGGAATGATACTGATTTTCAAAAAAAAATAAATTCAGGAGGTATCTGCAATGAAAAAATATAAATATATGGCCTATTTTTTTGCTGCACTTGCGGTTTTGCTTTCAAATGTCATGTGCGCGGTTGTTGCATACAACTACTGCGACCTTCAGTGGGGCGGACAATACGCAGGTTACAGTGCCCCGTCAAGCGCTGCATTTGTATATTGCATTCCATATGGAATAGGAATTATAATATGTGTTACTCTGGCGTGGATTTTCAATAAAAAGCGCCAAAAATCAATATGAAGAATAAGGAGGACTGTTTAGGCAGAGACGGTCCTCCTTTGTATATTTTATCGGAGAAGTTGTGTTTTCTATTTTTAGTAACACAAAATGTAAAAGGGACTTTTCCTGAGCTTTATTGACAAAGTGTTTAAATCATGTTATAATTAAGCGCAGAAAGTCTTACTGCGTAAGCCTTTGCGGCTCAGCCGTCCCCGTGCTTTGCACGGTCTGCGCAATTGACGGCTTCGCAAAAATGTCCTTGCGAGCAAACATTTTTGCTTCATGGTAGAATAACCTCACGATGT
>CALGZV010000065.1 GCA_937934385.1 uncultured Clostridia bacterium
TATCCGATACGTCTTGCTTCATCGAGCATTCCGTTTTTACTCAAACGCAAAAATTCTTCCCATTCATCGTAATAATGTGTTTTTTCTCCATTGATATTAGAATTTAAACATTCATAAATTCTAATTATTCCCTTACGATATATTTCTTTCGCTGAAAGTATCTCTCTGCGCTTACCTGCAATAAACATAGAAGTATTTTTATTATACCAATTTGATATCTCGGTTATTTTAGCCTTTGTATTATCTTGCATGTCTTTAAAGTACGGCTCATAATAATAGGCCAGAAGAATATTACCGTCATCTTTATAACCAACAATTATACTTCCGAAGAATTCTATATAATCCTGCGGCATTATAACAGGTTGTCCCAAGGTACAAAGTGAATATTTTATTATGTTTTTCATATCCGCTTCATTCAAATACGAATCGCATGAAGAGTCGGCACAAAAAGTATGATGAAAATGAAAACCTGCTGTGTTCCACAAATATTCAATGCCTTCCTGTGTTACAACATCTGCGGGTTGGGTAGAAAAATCCACCGGCTGCATAGCATTACCCGAAATAACATCTGCTATTGTATAACTTCTGTCGCGGCACCAGTCATTATCGAAAATATATCCATATCCTTGACCTGTATAATTTAAAAAATATGCAAATGCATTTGCATAACCCACATAAGCCGGTCCTAAATGTTTGATTTCAGGAGAAAACTCCGGACTTTTGTTCGATAATATGAACGCAGACGGATATTCGCTATCAATTCTTGCATACTCCAGCATATTTGCCAATGTGGGTATCTTAGGTGAATAATTCTTTGAATTTTGATTTTGCTTTTTTACTAAGTTATTCATAGTTACTTACTCCTTTAAAACATAGTTCATTATCAGAGAATATAAACATCCGTGCAGTCGGATTTCTGCTTCATTAGGCCGATGTTGCTGCCCGTCAGGGAATGACCTTTAGGTGCACAGCCAATGTACCTGCGAGCTTTACAGTCTTTAAGATTTTTTACTGCCATTCTCTCAATGCAGACCATGCATGTCCTTCCGGTACGTAGCAGTCAACAAAAAATGAAACGACATGTTCTCTGCTGTGATCTTTAATGCTAACAAGTGATTTGGTTCCCATATTATATACCTCAGATATAAAAAGTAGTAGTTTTTGAGTTCCTCTCCAAGAACTTGCATAGTTATGTTTACTATTCATCGTCATTAGTATATAAAAAATTCTTCATATTTTCTTATCATTTTGTATGGATTTTATGGGGCAATACATTTTTATTTTAAGTTTTTTTAAACTCCCTTTTCCCTCATAAACAGCAAAAATCTCTTTTTTGTTTACGCATATACCGTTTTCAATAGCAAAAGTCAACATCATTTCGGCATATGTATCGTAATCGCCCATAATATTGCTTTCTAATACAAGATAATAACTTTGCTCGGTAACGATATCAATAATATTTTTTTCTTTAACAGTTGGCAGTTGAGAACTGACTTTCACACCGCAAATGCAGGAATTTATTTCTTTTTGTAAATACAGCTCTTTTGTTGTTGCAAGCATATATGGATAATTTGATATAAAAAAATCTATTATTGCTGCCGAAGCTGTTTTTTCCGCATTGTATCCTTTACCCTTAGCTGCAATAAAACGCAGAGAGGGATCATTTATCAAGATGATTTTTGTTATCTCAGTACGATTACAAACAGGAAGATATAATTTGAGCTTAACCGGATGTCCGTTTTTTAGTATATATTCTTCATAATACGGCTCGTCCACATATTCAAACATGCTTTTTTGCAGCCATTCTGAGTATAAATAGTTCCATGCCGTGTTTATCATCTTTATGCTATTAGGCACAGATGTTATGGCAAACATAGAGTTCATGCTGGGAACTTCATAACTTATCTCAAACCCATATGGAACCAAAACGGAATAATCTCTTTCAATATCCGACAGATAGAGTTCATAGCAAAACTCATTTCTTCTTTGATTTCCGTTTCTTCCGAATATTCGTCCCGAATAATCCGGAATAGCTTTTAAAAAGGCATTAATCGCTGTATTTTCAATATTTGATAGTTTTTTAGAATAAAACAATATACGCAGTGTGGACGGAATAGTTGTCTTTAATACTGTAACATCATATAAGGGCAGACCGTTAAACGGCGGAAAAAAATAATAAACATTTCCATTTTTATACTCCGAAGGCGTTAGACCAATGTTCTGTTTTATGGATCTGCATAAAGCCTGATCAGTATTTCGTCAAAAAATCTGCCCTCACGGCGGTACTGACGACAGATTTCATCAGCTAGTGCAACGCCTTTGGAACGGTTATCTTCGCTGTCCGTTCTTAATATTTCACGGTCTTTATCTGTTAATGCGGTTTCATCAATAATTTCGATCTGCTTACAGGATTTATCTGTAAGTGCGACATACTGTTTGCCGAGTTTAAGAGCAGACAAGCTGTGAATCAGAGCTTCGTCTGTGATTTCGCCTTTAAAAAAACGGTCGAGTACAACAAACATTCTGTCGTTGGCGATAAATCCGATCAGCATATCACATCCGTCCGCCATCTCTGCTATGCGGTTGTAGATCGCCGTACCTTTTACCGAATCCATTTTGCCGCGGTTATATGCGACCAACAGTGACCAATCAATTCCGACCTCTATATCAAGTATTTTCAATCCTGATAAATTTGCTTTTACTGTATACAGCTTTGCATTGGGATAGTTGCAGATCAATGTCAGCGGCTGTGCTTTATCTGTTCCCATATAGAAGCCTTTACCGAAATCACAATGCTCACGGCTGACAGGTGCAATATCTCCGACAATACCGGATTTAGAGCCGTGATATAAAGTTACAACTCTATCCGAGGCAATTATTCGGTTGCCTTCAAATTGAGAATAATCTATATTGTTATGAGCGCACATGCGCTTAATGGCATTAATTGCGATCTGCGAAGGTTCGCAGCGACCTTTCTCCCAACGGTTGACCGTTGCAAAACTTACGCCTAATTTTCCTGCCAGCTCTGTTTGACTCAATCCAAGCCTTGAGCGTATATCTTTTATAATATCGGAGCTTTTCATAGTGACCTCCCACAATATAACATCTATCCAGTGATAGTATAACATACTTTCTAAAAAATAGCAATATCTTCTGCGGTCAAGTGTTATATTTATTTTTAATCTATGTTATAATAATTTTCGCAAAATCTTCGGCTAAATTATGATATTTTAGCCGAAGATCTTTTCTTTGTTTACTGCGACGCAGATTTTGTGCATTCACTCTCCCGTAATATTTTCATATCATCAAAAAAGCATCAAAAAGCGTTGGGACTTGTCTTTATGATTTTAAAAGCGGCTTAACAACGCGGATATTTTGTAGTTGTATGTCCGATAATGCCTTTCAAACATCCACTCCAAAACCGCGTGTCCAGAGTTCGAGTCTTTGTGCCCCTGCCAATGTTTATAAAGCCCTGAGTTTTTAAGAAACTCAGGGCTTTATTATAGTGTAAATAACTCCGGTTCTATCGGGGATTAGCAGAGGCGCGGAACGAAAATTAAATCGGCGGGTTATTGTAAGTCAAATCGAATGTTGTGAAAGAATCAGTTATCGTATAGTACGAAAGAAGAGGTTGTAGAAATCTTCACCCATGCGGCTTTTTATGCAGGCTGACCGAAAAGCGCGGGTTGAGTTTTATTTCGCAGGGCAAAAGAGATTTATGCGGATCCGGAGTAATTTGTTTTGCATACCTGTAATTATTGACATTTATGTATAAGTTTGTTATAATTGAATATACAAAAATTATTATGTTTGCTGTGATGTTGCTGAGATTTGAAATTTAATTTATTTCGTTTATCAATATGGAGCGGAGAATTAATATGAAAAAAATCACTTTTCGGAGGCATTATAATATTCGGTATTATTTTATCTTGTATTGCTTTTTTTACATTAAACATAGTAAATACAAAAGAATTAATAAACGGAACAGTTATATTTATATACGGGGATAATAATATTAACGAATCACTTTCGCAGAATGATTTAAATTTTTTAATTGATCTTTTTGATAACAAAATAATGTATAGAGATGATCCTTCATGCGGATTTTCTAAGAACGTGTCGATTCTGTTTAACGATTCGGAATATTTTTGTTTTGCCTGTGATACGTGCCCTGTCGTTTATTGGGAAAGCAGGAATAAATATTTCAGACTATCAGATTTGGAATATAAAGAACTTGTTGAAATGCTTTCTGAGTACGGCGTCTTTTTCCCTTGCATATGATTCTTTTATACTATTTCGGCAAAATAATTAAATGCTATATTTGATTTACAATACCCCAAGCTCGATTTATTCAAAAAGGAATGGTGAATAACATGAAAAAACATTCATTCAGCAGTTGGAATGAGCATTCTCCGGAAGCATATGTCTCAAACGGATTTATCGGTTTTCGTTTTCCTAAAAATGCTTTCAGCGGTACATACGGACTTGTTGCCGGATTTACCGCGTTGCGGCAGTGTGAAGGCGTGGAGGCGATATCCGTTATTCCTACTCCCGAGATAACCTTTACATACAAAGGTCATGCTGTGACTCCCGAAATAATATGCCAGAACTATGATTTTTCATGCGGAGAGCTTGAAACTGAAGCTGTACTGACATGCGGCAGCGAACGGATAAATGTCCTTTATACTGTTTTTTGCTCACGCACATCACCTACGCTTCTTATGTCAGAATTGCGTTTTAACTCTGAATCGGTTCCGGTGATTCTTGGGTTAAATATTAAATACAGAGTTCATGATAAATGGAAGCATACGATTTCTGACACAGTTTGTTGCCATTTAGGTGAGCATGAGTATGACGGAAAATGCCGCATAATCTCTTCCGATAAAAGTACGGACGCGGGTGTTGTTTTTCTTACATCGGGCGATTATGAATCAAAAAATAAACGTGAGCCTATGGAATCGGATTTAGTATTTGAAATAACTCCTGACGTTAAAAAGCTTGAATGCATTACATCATATGTTCCCGGTATTATGCACAGCGAACCGCATAATCAGGCGCTTAGAATGATTAAACTGGCGGTATGGAATGGCTTTGATTCTCTTAGGACAAAAAATCGCGAAGCTTGGAGCAAACTGTGGGAAAGCCGCATAGTTATCGACGGAGCAAGCGAGGATTGGCAAGACGCTGTCGATGCATCGTATTTTTACATCATGTCCTCCTGCTCAGCGTTTTC
>CALGZV010000066.1 GCA_937934385.1 uncultured Clostridia bacterium
TGTGACTATAAGCGCTACTTCGTCCTTGTCTTTGAACTCACGCAGTGTATCAACCATGCCTCCGGCTTCGGTAAACTCGATCTTCGGATATGCATTTTTCCATTCGGTAAGCTCTGCACACGTCATGAAGCGATCTTCAAAATATATGCGTTTTATACCGTGTTTTGCAAGATATTCCGAAGCGCAGCTTTTGCTTCCTTTAAGCAAAATTACCTCGGCGGGAGCTTTGACTGTTGCGCGGGCAGCTTCGATATATCTGAAATCGGCGAAAACGTAACATTTTTCGCTTGTGACAAGAGCATATCCGTCGGTGTAATTGAAGCCGGACAGCCATCTTATGCTTTGAACGCATGTAAGTAGTATGGCCTCTCCGTTTTTGACAAGAGAGGTGATCTTTTCGAATTTTGTTTTCATGGTACGGTTCCTTTCATATATTTTATAGATTCATGTTATGAATTATCGGCTCAGAGACTGTCCGAATGTACATTTTTTCAGTGTAAGTGCATCGTCTGCCTGTGTTCCGTCGGATTCACATATGATTCGCGGAGACAGGGAATATTCGGAGATCGCTTCTGCAAGCGGCTCGTAAGGCGGGCCGTATATCGTGTCTGCGAAAGTCAGATGTTTTTTTTCACCCTTATCGGTGAATTCTATCTTTGAGAAATGACAGTGAAGATTCTGCGCGTAATTATCGCCGAGCTTATCGCCGATTTTGTCGAATACCGCTTTGTAATCTTCAGCGGTTCTGAAAAATCCGCCGACATTGCGCGCGTTTACATGACCGAAATCAATAACAGGGCAGAGTATATCTCCGATTTTACATAAGTCAATTACCTCGTCAATAGTTCCGAGCTGATTCAGCTTGCCCATTGTTTCGAGTCCGATCCTTACCCCGGCAGGATTTTTTATCTCGCACAGTGTCTTATAAAGAGTGTCGCGTGCATAATCCATTGCCTGTTCGCGCGATATTTTTGCTGCGCTTCCTGTATGAACGACGATTATATCCGCGCCGAGCCACGCCGCGGCGTCAATGCTTTTCTGTATATATTCGATGCTCTTCAGTCTTTTTTCGAGTTCGACTCCTGACAGAGATATATAATACGGAGCATGCAGTGACATGCTGATCCCGTATATTTCCGCTTCTTTTCCGATCGCACGGAACGATTCTTCGTTTCCGCGCACACCGTTTCCACACTGATATTCATATGCGTCCAGACCGATACCGGCTAACCATGCGGGAGCCTCGACGGTTCGTTTGAATCCTGCGGCATAAAAGCTTTCCGAATTTCCGGCAGGGCCGAAAAGCGGCTTTGTACGATTTGACATTACTTTAAACCTCCGTTCCGCCACAGTCGTGCGGCAAAAATTAAATGCTCAAAAATTTATGAATCAGCAGATATCAAATTAATACTACATATTTTATTGTTATGACGGCTGCTTTCTTTTGTAAGCGCGCAGAAACGGACGCTCTAAAACACGCTTTGAGCGTGTAAGAATGTCGGTCTTGTCTTTTATCGGTTTTACAAGAATACAGTATGTTCCTGCGAGTCTGCCTGAGAGAACATCGGTAAATATCTGATCTCCGAGCATAACTGTTTCATGAGGTTTGACTCCGAGCTTGTCCATCAGTATGGCAAGAGGTTTTTTTGACGGTTTGTGTGCATCGGCAATTGCCGGATATAGAGTTTGTCCATTGAATAAATCAACCCGCTCAGCACAGTTATTGGACACAAGTGCGACCGAAATGCCTGCCTTACGTAATTTTTCGTACCACTCCGAAACGCTTTCCGTCGGCACAGGCTCGCTGTACGGTACAAGTGTATTATCTATATCGCTGAGGATTGCACGGATGCCCGAATTTTTCAACGCTTCAATGTCTATATCATATATTGTGTCGGTATACAGATCAGGTATGAAATTCTTAAAAAACATGTTGAAATGCTCCTGAATTAAGCTTTGACAGCTAATATACTCTTTTTGTCAGTAATCGGAATAACGGTTTCCGGAAAAACAGTTTCCGGATCGCGGGAGCATGCGCTCAGAATATAATCGCCGAGATCATAGCTTTTAAGCGGAAATCTGCGTCCGTCTGATGTGATTATCGATTGTCCGTCTGAGGAACTTTGAAAGCTGTTCCTCGGTTCGGTAAATCCGCGGCCTGTAAGCTTCATATAGCTCTCTCTTGCCGTCCAGACTGTGCAGAATTCACGCTCCAAACCGTTATTACAGCATGATAAACGTCCATATTCATTCTCATGAAAAAAACGCTTTGCAATTTTCAGAGCGGATGAATTGTCGGTTTTCAGCACCGATTCTATATCTATCCCGCACGGGCATTCCGATATTGCGCATGCAGCATATTTTCCGCTGTGAGAAATACTGAAATGAAGGTCTTCGATATTTGTATACGGCATTCCGTATTCGTTTATGCCGATTTCGATCGACCGTTCTGAGTATCCGAGCGGAGCGAGCAGTATATCGAGTGCAAGCGCCGCACCGATACAAAGACGCTTGTCGTTTTCATTGCGCAGTGAATCCGCTTTTTTTCTGCGCCTGTCGGATACATGCTCCAAAGCGTGCATGTAAAAGTCAGCTTCGATGAGCGCGGATGTATCTATCACACATATTTTTAGTTCTGTCATTTGCTGAGTGATATATCGTCTGTAAGGATGTATGACGTATCCGTGAAAGATATATCGTTATAATTCGCTTCGGTTGAGACATATGTTTTTACATCGGCGGACGGTGATGATACGGATTGTGCAAGAAAGAAGTAAAGTGCAGACGAAATTGCACCGAGTATCATGAGCAGCGCGAGAAAGCATGCAAGAACACGTGTTATATGTGTTACTGTCGGAGTTTTTTGCTCTTTCTTTACCGTTTTGGTTTCAAATACGGCTTTCTTTTTACTTTTTGACATTTTAATGCATTATCCTTTTTATTTCAGATTAGAGTTTTGAATTTCTTACAGCCGAAAGCAGAGCAGCCAACGCAGATTTTACTGCCAGTGCCCGGACGTGATCCCGTGAACCAATGAATTTACATTTAATTATGCTGCCGCATATCCCGTTTTCCTCTTTGAATTCACCGCATAACTGTGCGGACGAATGGAGCATGAGCGGATATTTGTCGCTGCTTGCAGATCCCGCGCGGGAAGCAACTGCTATATATACAAGTCCCACCGGCTTTTCTTTTGTTCCGCCTCCGGGACCTGCTATACCGGTCAGTGACACGGATATGTCGGAATCTGTCAGTTTTATAGCTCCGCATGCCATTTCCCGTGCTGTCTGCGGAGAAACGGCTCCGAATATTTCAAGAGTTTCTTTACGTACTCCGAGCAGCTTGTTTTTTATTTCATTGGAATATGTGACAGCTCCGCCGTCAAACACTTCGGACGATCCCGGAACAGCGGTAATCGCGCCTGCGGTCAGACCGCCTGTGCAGGATTCGGCTGTTGTAAGCTTTATTCCGGATACTGCCGCCTCATGTACTACAGCTTCAGCGAGCGTCGTATCGACTCCGTAGATATATTTTCCGACCGGAGACTTGCGAAGCTCGTTTATAGCTTCGCCGCATAGTTTAAGAGCATCTTCCGGACTGTCTGCGCGCGCAGTTACTCTTATGCGCATGTCTCCTTCGCCGCAATAAGGTGCGATCGTAGGATTGAGCGAAGCTTTCATTTTATCCGCAAGCAAGCTTTCGGCTGCAGATTCTCCGATCCCGAAGATCTCTGCATTTTTTGATATCATAAATCCGCCTGACCGGGCAGAAAGATACGGCTCGGCATAGTTTATAAACATAGGCTTCATTTCACGCGGAGGTCCGGGAAGCAATATAAGCGTTTTTGTATCGGACGAAGCTCCGTTGTACAAAGGCTCATCATCGGCTGCTCCGATGATCCCGGCGGGAATCTCCAAAGCAATGCCCGGAGCGGTTCCGTGATCGTTCGGAAACACGGTTGCGCCTTCGGGTATCATAGCCTGCTTTATATTGTTATCGGTCATAACGCTTCCGGCACTCCTGAAAAATGCTTTTATTCTTTCGAGCGACGGCTCATGAAGAAAGGTTTTGACGTTTGCAATTTTAGCGGCGGTCTCTTTGGTAAGGTCGTCGTATGTCGGTCCGAGTCCGCCTGTGAGTATTACAAGATCGCATCTCCGGAGGGCTTTTTTTATGCACAGGGAAAGGCGGGAAGAGTTATCGCCGATAACGCCCTGATAATATTGAGATATTCCGAGCGCTGACAGGCGCGATGAAATAAATGCTGCGTTTGTGTTTACTATGTCACCGATCAGTATCTCGGTTCCGACGCAAAGAATTTCAGCCGTTTTAATAACTGTCATATATATTCCTTTCGGATTTTATAAGTTAAGCGTGATTTAACTAAAGTTTTCTCTTTACGTTTTATTAATTTTATCATGAAATAATGTATAAATCAAGTGTATTTGTTAAATAGGTGCCGGCGGTATTATGACAAACTAGCCCTTCCTGTTAAAGAAGGGCTATAATCTATAATAATGTATAAATATTTAAGCAGTATATTTTTTAAAAGATAATCTTAATAGTATGTTTATAATTTGCTTTTATTGTAATCCGGCAAAGAAAATCAGATTACTTTTCCGTTGTCTTTATTTTTATTTTTTAGAAACACGATTTTTTCGCGAATTCGCAATATAACATATATTGCTGCGGGGATAATTGTAACCGTAAGACATATATATGCAAATGAATCGCCGATAGCATCAAAGACAGTGAGATCGCTTTTCATCAGAACATCTCCGTATATGAATCCCTCTTCGTTGTTTCCGATACTTTGTGTAACGGCACCTGTAGGAGTTATAACCGCGGAAATTCCGGTGCTTGCGGCACGCACTACATATCTTCCTGTTTCGATTGCGCGCAGAGAGGCGTGAGCAAGGTGTTGTCTTGTTGCAGCGGATTCGCCGTACCATGAATCATTTGTAGACAGTATAAGCAGCTGTGCGCCGTCAAGAACCGAATCCCTTGCAAGCTCCTCATATATAGAATCAAAGCAGATAAGTCCGCCAAGGCGTCCGACGGGCGTCTGCGTTATTTGTGTACTGTCGCCGGGAGTTATGTCATTTCCGGTAAGATTCATATCTGTAAGCAGAGGCAGTACATGAGACAGAAGACCGCTCATCGGGATAAATTCACCGAAAGGTACAAGCTTGCGTTTGCGGTATGTATTTTCGGCTTCCGTACCGTCGTGCATAAAAGTGTAAAGCGAATTATAGTTTTTTGAAATTCGGTTTCCGTCGCCGTCGTATTCATTCTCCGTTTCAAAAGCGCCTACTACTATGATCGTTCCGGTATCTGCTGCAATTGCTTTGATTTTTTCTTTGTAGGATTCGTAGTAATTAAGGTCTGCGTTTATAACCGATTCAGGCCATACTACGATTTGCGGTTCACAGGCTTCAATAGCCTCCTCGGTAAGTCCGGCATATAATTCGAGCGTATCTGCCGATGACATTGTGTTCCATTTCTCGGATGCGGATATATTTCCCTGTATCAAAGCTACTCTGACTGTTTTTCCGTTCTTTTCATCGAGAGCTATATGAAGTATTCCGAAACAGTAATTTATTACTACGAGTATTACCGCTGTTATTACATATAAGTTTTTACAGAATATTCCCGATCTGAATTCAGACTTTACTTTAGTTTTAGGCATATTTTCTCCCGGAACGAGTTTACGGTAACGTCCGGAGTGTTTATCTTTCTTTTTTGAGGATGTTTCTTTCTTTGATTTTCCGTTTTCGGTGAAGCCTAAAACAATAAGACCGTTTACAAGTATTATAAGGAACGAAATAAAGAGGGAGCCGAAAACCGATGCGCTCTGAACGGTTTGGAGACTTCCGCTTTGTGTCAGGGCAAGTCTGAAAAAAGGAACTCCGAGCCATGTCTTTGTCTGACAAAGTTCAAGTGCGGTAAAGACTGCCGCGGCAAATACGGGAGCTGTCCATTCACCGAATCTTTCACGCAGATGTGAACAAAACTTTATCAGCGGAGCAAGAAGCGCAATCCATGCGGCTTGCAGCAGAGTGAGTCCTATCCAGCACAGAGCGATCGTAATAATAGCTCCCGGTTTTGAAAAGCCTGCGAAATCCATCGGATAAAGCTCTGTGAACCAGTGGTAGGATATGCCGTAATATCCGATTCCCCAGAACAGTGCATAGCGGTAAAGCGGCTTTTTTTTGATTATCAGCCATAAAAGCGGAGTGACTGAAAACCATGACAGAATATACAGGTCAGGGAACAGCAGAGGAAGCGCTGTTATTATTCCTGAAAGAAATGATATCAGAATGT
The DNA here is from genome assembly GCA_937934385.1 of uncultured Clostridia bacterium. Taxonomy (GTDB): domain Bacteria; phylum Bacillota; class Clostridia; order Oscillospirales; family CAG-272; genus UMGS911. The sequence continues at coordinate 6,325 of CALGZV010000066.1, forward strand.
ACATTTATCAAATTCCTTTAAAAATCTGATTTTCTGAGGATCAAGATCTACAGAGTATGTCTTGCCCTCAAGCGTAAGACTGTATGCGTAAAGTGCCTGATGTTTGTATCCGAGTTTTTTGTCATCGCGGTTTATACCGTATTTTCCTTCTCCGAGGAGAGGGTGTCCTGCTGCCTGCATCTGTGCACGGATCTGATGTGTTCTTCCTGTTATAAGAGTTACTTCTAAAAGTGAAAGTCCGTCCTGCTGTGCAAGCGTGCGGTAATCGGTTATCATAGTGCGTCCTTTTGGAGTTTTCCTTTCTCCCGAATGGACTTTTACAATACCGCGCATGCTGTCCTTTTCCATCCATCCGGTCAGACGGCCTGATTTCGGCTGCATGCTGCCGTGTACCGCGCAGAGATATTTTTTTGTTACTTTTCCGGTACGTATCTCTTCGTTTATTCTCCGAAGCGCTTCGGCAGTTTTTGCGGCAATGACTATTCCCCCGGTGTTTCTGTCTATTCGGTTGCACAGTGCGGGTGAAAAGCTGCGCTCGGAATCGGGATCATACTCTCCTTTGCGGTACAGATATGCTTTGATATGTGTTATCAGTGTGTCACGGTCATCGATCGTACTTCCGCCTTCAGAATTGCAATCGCCTCCGTGAACTGCCATTCCCGGACGTTTATCGCACAGCAGAATCTCATCATCCTCGTATATTACGGAGAGGGACGGCGTGACAGAGGTGAATATACGGTATGGATTTGTTCCGAACAGATCTTCCGGAAGAAACAATTCAACCGTGTCTCCTTCACACAGAATTACAGACGGTTCGGTGCGCTTTCTGTTTACTTTGATCTTTTTTGTCCGTATGGATTTGTACATAAGAGATTTAGGTAAAAGCGTTATACTTTTTGAAAGATATTTTTCGAGCCTCTGACCGCTGTCGTTTTTGTTTATTGTAAATGTTCTCAAGTGCTGTACCGTTCCTTTTTAATGTTCCGGTTATCGGAAATATATTCAGACCGTATAGTGGCGGCCGGGTGCTTTTCTGAAAAAAAACACAAATATTATAAACTTAAATTATTGACAAACTTTGCACTTTTTATTATAATAATAAAAAATATATGTATTATGCAGATGATATTGCATAATATATGAAAATACTGAAAGGTGTATCTGATAATGAAAATTCTTTTTCAGGGAGACAGTATAACCGATGCAAACCGCCTTATGACTGAGGACGGACTCGGAAACGGATATCCGCACTATGTGGTCGGAATGCTGACCGAAAAGTATAAAGATATAGACTTTGAATTTGTCAACCGCGGTATAAGCGGTAACCGCTGCGAGCATCTCTTTGCACGCTGGCAGAGCGATGCGGTCGATATTGATCCGGATATTATTTCAATACTTATCGGTGTAAACGACTGTTGGTTTTACGAGGATAAGGAAGCAAAAATGCCGGATGAATACTTTGAATATTGTTATCGCAGTATTCTTGATGATATAAAGAATAAAACGCATGCTAAAATAATTATGCTTGAACCGTTTCTTATAGATGCACCGGGACTTCCGGGGATACGTGCCGATGTAAGCATGAAAACACAGGTGGTTCGCCGGCTTGCAAGAGAATATGCAGATGCTTATATTCCGTGTGACGGAATATTTGCAGAGGCTTCTATTCATAAAGATCCTGCATATTGGTCTGATGACGGTGTTCATCCCTCGCCCGCAGGAGCAGAATTGCTTGCAAGGTACTATGTTGACACAATATCTCCGATCATTGAAGAACTTTGCGCTGAAAAATGAAAAACGAATAATAAACTGCTGTATGTGATTGCGGTTGGTTATTTGAATAGTGATAAAAGCAGTCATACCGGACAGATAATATGTCTGTCTTGTATGACTGTTTTTAATGTGTTTTGATGCTTCTGAGATTTTGTCTTAAGCGGTCAGAATGTATAACGGATGCTTATTTCTTCTCAACACTTGAATCGGTTATTTTGAAGATCATTCCGTTTTTTCTTCCGAGCTGTTCAAGCTGCGATGAAAGCTTATCTTTGTTTGCTTCCAGTGCGCGCACTATAAGGTCGTCCTTCGCACCTTTAGGCATCTTTGAGATTATTGCTTTTGCGGAAGCTGCTCCGAAAGATCCGGGGGATGAAAAAAGTCCCGCAAGAGAAGATAGCGCTCCGCCGTTTTCTTTGAGATGTTCTGAAAGTAACGGCATTAGTGCTTCTGCCGTAGCACCGTAGTCGATATCGTCTATCTGTATTTTAATTTCGATCATTTACTGTTATCCTTTCCGGTTGGTAGTGTACTGTATTAATTATATGTGCGTTTTGCTGCGATAATCAAATATATAGCTTAAAAAGAAAATAAGTTTTATTTGCACAGAATGAGACTCAGACATAAGAGAATAATTTGTATATATTTCCGTATTGCACAAATCGCGGTTTTATGTTATAATAACCTCACGACGTAAAATGAAAGACTGCTTCGCTGACTTTCGGACGTCTGAGAGAAAACATTGCATCATCAATTTGAGCTATCGCTCTGCGGCTTTGCCGCGCATTGTGGTTGCGGCACAATGAAATTGGTGGTATATAATATCTCTGCAAGCGCAGATTTAAATGTGAAGGTATAGCTCAGCTGGTCAGAGCGCTTGCTTGACATGCAAGAGGTCACTGGTTCAAATCCAGTTATCTTCACCAGATAAAAGCCCCGAAACCCTTGATACGCAAGGCTTTCGGGGCTTTTTGCTTTTTTATTGTCTGACACGGAATTTATTAAAAATTGCGTGTTATTTTAAGAAATTTTGACCTATTATAAATTTTATTTGCCATTACATATCCATTTTACACATAATGAGCGAATTTGTCTGTAACAACTTTTAAATAAAATGAAAGTAAACAACCTGTAAATAAGGGAAACGTATGCGACGCATGGCTTTTCAACTCATTCCGGAGGAACGAAAGCGCCGCACAAAAATGCCGAACCGAGTGCGACTACGTTTACGATACCGTTTATTGCATTTTTATTTGTGACTATATTTCCTATCAGAAAGGCAATTGTCAGTGCGCAGACTGTAAAGATAAATGAGTTGACAATGAATACCGCTCCGTGTGCCGACGTCATTGTCTCGCCTGCAACAGCAAAGCTGAGCAGTACGTAAATAAGCCACAGCGCAACCGCGAACAGACTGTTTGACAGCAGGAGCTGTCTGTTCAGGCGTGTCATGCTCATGCTGCTGACCGCGGTACGTTTAATGATGTTTTCGCTTTTAAAGCTTGACATAATAAGACTTATGACATATATACAGCCTGCAAGCATGCTGTAGCTTGCGAAATTGTAATAAAGTGTTGCCTTGGAGACGGCGTTTGTATCAAGCGACGAGGTCACCTCAACATCTGTCTGCACCGACAAAGTGGCTTTGACGCGGTCGGCGATCTGCTGTTCGTCTCCGGAAAACTCTGAATATACCTTGAGTGTTCCGATGTATCTTGACAGCAGAAGCTCGGCATACGACGACTGATAGTCGCCCGATGCTTTTATTTCTATTGTCGGATCAAGACCGCTCAGTATATCGTTCCCGAAATTATCCGGAATGTATATAACATAATTAACGTTGCGGTAGAACAGAGCATCGTTTACGGCGTCTTCGCTGTCCTGTATATCGGTGATCAGATTGCAGTTTTCTGCCATATATTCGGTCAGTGCCGCGGATATTATACTGTCTTTATCGTTATTTATTATGAGAACATCAGGCTTGCTTGCTGTAAAGGAGACTGTGCTGTCGCTTGTTTTCATATTTAGAACTCCGAAAACGATAAGCATGACCGAGTAGATTATTACAGGAATCTTACACTGCTTAAGAACCTTAAGAAAAGCTTTAAATACTGTCATATTTTTGCCTCCTGAGTCCTGCCGCCGACAGAATGATCATGAGAGCTGAGAATACCGCAAGACTCACGATGTTAAGAATGTACCGCTCAGGCGTATTGTAATAATACAGAGCGTACAGACCGTCGGTGATCATGTTTGCAGGATTTATCCGGCTGAGCAGCGGCAGATTGCTGTCGACTATATATTTCATGGTTATTCCCATCATACCAGACAGGAAGCAGCCGAACATTGTTACGGCGATTATAATGCCGGTCTTTGTATTTTCTCCTGACTTTATAAGCA
>CALGZV010000067.1 GCA_937934385.1 uncultured Clostridia bacterium
CAAACTTGCTTTGCAAGTTTGACGTATCAGTTAGTTTTCGCCCGGTCAGACAAACCGCATTATCCAAGTCAAACTACTCATTACGGCGCGATACGCTCCGAGTAGCTGAAAAGGCTTCGCCGTTTCAGTAAAAGGCTTCGCTATTTCAGAGGATGCCGAAATTCTGAGTACTTCGGCGATAGATATGTGCTTGCAAGTCTGTTATGCAGAGCATTTGCGGGTAAATGCATCTCACAGTCGCGCCTCAATGGGCAAGTAAATACCGCCGAGATGCTCCGAGTAAAATCCCCAATTAAAAGTTTTTTGGATTCTTAAACCTTTTTTTCAAAAAAGGTTTAAGCCCTCGGAGAGCTTTCTCGAAAGCTTCCCCGCATCTTCCGTCACTCAAACTTTTCTATTTCGGGAGCGCCGACAAGCGGAGCTATCAGAGATGCGGGAAAGCTCTTTCTGTCACTGATATATTCATCGGCAAGTTTATTATAATCGTTTTTTTCTATCGTAAGCTGCGCGGAGGTTATATCGGCGTAATATCCGCTGACAAGCCGCTCATGCGTCTGCGTCATTTTACCCGACGCATTCAAAGAAAGTCTGAGCGCATCTGCGGCGGAAGCCGCTCTGTCCATTGCTGATTTACATCTGCCCGGACTTTGTTCCGCTATCGCCGAGTCAAGCTCCGATGCAGCTGTCCGAAGTTCATCTTCAAGACCGCCGGCCGGGACTCCCGGATACTGCTCAGAAACCGTCAACATCCGTGTACATGCGAGCGATATGCGCCCCAGATCATCACAGATCCCGTATGCATATTCATCATTTCCACTGCCGCTTACAAACGCCTCCTGCGCTTTATTATAGCTGCGCATAAGCGACGTCCTCGTTCCGAGCGGTACCGATATTATCACCGCGGCGGCAAGCACTGCCGCAGCAGTCAGTCTGCGCGGGCGCGCACCGAGTCTACGGTATTCGCTCTCGCTCATGATCACAGGTTCCGTTATCTTTTCTTTCATTATCTTTTCTCCGTTCAGAAATGTCTCCGACGGGAATACGTGCGGCACTGCGCAAATTTGCTTTGCAAATTATGCGCAGAAAGAAAGCCTGGCAAAGAACTTTTAACTGAGGGGCTGAGTTCGCTTACAACGAACTCAGGAAAAAAGCAAAGCTTTTTTCTGAAATGGAGAAGCCTTTTCAGTTTCTCGGGCAGATATGCGGAAGTTCATTCAAAAGTTTTTACGCGACCGCAAGGTCATATAAAACAAATTTGCGTACTCGTATCTACCGCTTTAGTCTGTAGAATTTTGCCATTCGGCAAAACTCGGCAAACTTTGTTTGCCGTTTCATTTAGTTTACGTCAGGTCAAACAGTCTCATTATCCGACTTAAACAACTCATTACGGCGCAATGCGCCGAGTAAATGAAAAGGCTTCGCCATTTCACCGAATGCAAAAATTCTACAGACTAAAGCGGTATTGCTGCGTCTGCAAGTCCGTCTGTACAAGCACCGGTTTGCATAGCCGCATCCCTGCGGTCGCACTGTATCGGGCGTGTAAATTTTGAACGTCTTCCCGAAAAAATCCCCAACTTAAAAGCTTTTGGATTCTTAAACCTTTTCCCGAAAAGGTTTAAGCCGCCGGAGGCACTACTCACTACTCCCTTTATTTCACATTAAGGAGCTTGCTGCGAAGCTCGGATTCCATCGCTCCGAGCTGTTGCTCTGCCTCGCGGCGCTTCTGCGCGCCCTCTCTGCGTACGGCAAGAACCTCGTCGAGCGTCGAAATAAGCATTTCGTTCGTATGTTTAAGAGTTTCGATATCGACGATTCCGCGCTCGGCTTCCTTTGCTGTCTCGACGGTCGCGATTTTGAGCGCCTCTGCATTTTTACGGAGCAGTTCATTTGTAACATCTGTGACAGCACGCTGTGCTTCGAGTGCATTGCGCGAATGTTCAAGTCCGAGCGAAATTACCATCTGGCTCTTCCAGAGCGGTATCGTATTGACAAGCGTCGACTGAAGTTTTTCGTTCATCACCGTATCGGCACTCTGTATCATTCTTATCTGCGGAGCGGTCTGAAGCGCTACCGTGCGAGTCAGTTCAAGATCGTGTATACGCTTCTCAAAGCGGTCGCAGAGCGCAGCAAAATCATTCGCTGCCTGCGCGTCCTCCGGAAGTCCCGTCTGCTCTGCCTTTGCAAGCATCTGAGCAAGATCGGTGCTGCGCGCCTGCTCAAGCGCACGCTTTCCGGCAATTATGCAGAGAGTAAGCTCCTTATAGTTAGCAATATTTACGTCATACAGCTTATCAAGCAGCGCTATATCCTTTGTGAGCTGCATCTGATGTCCCTCGAGTACGCCGCATATATCATCAACGCTCGTTTCGAGCTTTCCGTACTTTGCCTTCATGTTCTTCGCTTTATTTTTTGCGCTCCTGAAAAGCTTAAAGCCTCCGCCGTCGTCCTCGAAGCTGCGGAGCTTGCCCATGAGATCCGTAACTACCGTTCCGATCTCACCGAGATCCTTTGCGCGGACGCGCTCAAGCGCCGAATCCGAAAAGTCCGCGATCTTCTGCTGGGATTCCGAACCGTAGCTTGCTACCGACGCGGAATCGTGAAGATCGATCTTATCCTCCATCATTTTTACAAGTGCGGCTTCCTGCTCGGTCAGCTCACGCTCCTGCGGAAGCTCGGTCTGACCGTCAACCTTTATAATGTCGTTTTCCATGATAATTATTTCCTTTCGTTCAAAAGTATCGTATTTTGATTGCAAGGTTATTTTTTAAATTATAACAAAATTCAACTTAATATCATATTTTTGAATGTATCTTTTGAAAGAAACAACAAGAAAAGTCAAAATTATATCAGACTTTCAAGTATTGTATAATAAGCGTTTCTTTCTTCTAAAGGTGCGTGTACGAATCCATTAAAGGGAAAATTCAGTCGCACCTTCTTTCGCTTTTCCCGAATACGGGAATCATATTTGCTATGCAAATATGATTTTGAAAGGTGCGCGTACGAATCCATTAAAGGGAAAATTCGGTTGCACCTTTGGGGAAGCCTAACAGGTTCAGCAATGCCCCCAAGCTTTCCCCCCAAGGGGAAAGTGGGCGGCGCAGCCGCTCGAATGAGGTGTAGGACGCATAGCGTCCGTTATTTGCAAAACTGCTATCATATGGCTAACGCTTGCTAACGCAAGCTACACCTCATCACCCCTTCGGGGAGCTTCTCCTCAAGGAGAAGCCTATCAAGTTTAGCAATAATTTTCAACATAAACTACTTAATACGGAAAGCGAAGCTTTTCACACGCACGCTTTCTGCGAAAGTCGTGCGTGGCTCGGCATGAATGCCAAAATCCTGAAGGCTACAACGGTATTGCTGAGCCTGTAAATTTGTCTGCGCAGAACTTTCGCGTGCGTAGTTACACCTTTACGGTCGCGCAAAATCTTTTGGGTAAATCACGTCATACCTGCCAGAGAAAAAGCTTCAACCAGTTAAAAGTTCTTTGCCAAGCTTTCTTTTAAACGCACGACTTGCAAGGCAAGTGTGCGTTGCAGCTTTGCCGCCGGAGGCCGCGTTTTTCTTCACAGAAGATTTTCAAGTACGGCGATATCGGACGAGATGTCAAGCTCCATATCGGCGTACAACCGTCCGAGCTGAGATTCAAAATCAGGTTTAAGCCCCGCGACCGCGCGTTCGATCTCCTCACGCGTCTGCTCGCCAGTACCGCTCTGCGCGAATTCGATATAAGCCGACGTAAGCTTCGCGAGCATCGGCAGGACACTGCCGATAAATCTGCGCACAAGCGATATCCTGTCAGGATGTTCTTCGATATATGTCAGAATATCGCGCGACGTCTTTGTAAGCGCCGCAAGATCCGCGGCGAACGGCTCCGAATATGATACTGCTTTCATTCCCAACGCTTCTATATCGCGCAGCGTCGCATATGCTGCCTCGATCTTTTTATCCGTCTGCGCATCTCCGCTGCTCTGCACCTTGTGAGGAAGTGCGACGCGCACCTGCCGCGGCGGAAATACCCTTCCGAGCAGAACATATACCGCAGCGCACGCAGCCGCGCATATCAGATAATCGGATATCCCTATCAGCGGCAGCGGAGATACCGCGTAAAGAAGCACCGCGGCAGCGGTTCCGTACAGCGGTATTCCCGACCGTACAAGACGAAGCTCATACTCCGGTTTTTTATTTGCATTTTCGTCGTTCATTCGTACAACCGTTCCTTTCAGCCGTTTTCCGCAGATTTTTCCGCGCATCCGGTAATAAAGTACAATATATTATACTTTAGTTTTTCAATAATATCAACAGCTTTTGCCCAAAATTTAAAAAATATTATCATATCGGGAAAAAATTCCGTTAAAACCCTTTTTTCTATTGACACTCTTTTCCGAATTTGCTATAATATTTTTGTACATATCAGAGAATTTCAGAGCATTTGCAGCCGAAATTTCGTAAGCTAATGCTTAATATTAAAAAAAGCGGGGAGATGGTCAGATTGATTGTGTAAGCTAATGTACGGCATCCGAATATCATAAACAAATATTGATTATTGAAAGGAAAGAAAAATGAAGAAGAAAATATCACTTTTACTCGTTCTGTCGCTGATATTCAGCATTTTTTCCATCGGAATCAATTCCCTGAACATTTCAGATAACTATGATATACAAGATGGAAAATCGCCCAAATTTTTTGAGAATTTTTCTGTTCAGAATCCGGAAGGTATAAATTCCGCAAATAATATCTCTGACGAACCGGAATCTCAGGATCAATTCATATATGCGCTTATAAAATTTGACTATCCCGATATAGATCTCCATTCGCTCGAAGGCATGGATATCGTAACACGGCGCGATACTGTTAAAGAATATTATAAAGAAAAAAATGAAGCCATAGCGAAAGAACTCGGACTCGAAGATATCTGCGTTTCATACGGCGCACCTTACGCGGATATAATCTACAGCTCTATGGAAGACTACAAGAGCGGCAGAGATGAGCTTATCGCTGTTTCAAATGAAGACACGATTGAGCGGATAGACGTAGATCTATTATCAATTTCAGATGAAACAACCGTAGCAGACTCCGATAGTCCTGAATATCCGCTCAGCGATGTTTTTACCGATATCGGAATAACAGACAACGTATATGACGGAAGCGGAATAAAAGTAGGTATTCTTGAAAAAGGAACGCCATCAGATTACACCTGTGTCCCACCGAATATCAATATGGAAGTTTACAGCGATGATCCGATAGAATACGATCCGTCAAAACCGGCAAATCATGCATATACCGTAATGTCATTGCTTGGATGCACATCCGGCGTCGCTAAAGGAGTATCCTTCTACTGCGCCTCATTCAACGATTTATCGAAATATCCATATCCATATAATGATGATTATTCCGGCAAATACTCTCCTGTCGGATGTCTGAATTGGCTTATAAATACAAAATATGTTGATATAATAAATATGAGCGCCTGTGTCATGTCACAAACCAGTGTATCCGCAAAATACACAGCTTTCTGTGCCTATGTAGATGCTATTTCTATGATAAATTCCTGCATAATCGTTAATTCGGCAGGAAATGACGAGTATCAGCATTTTATCACTTCTCCAGGCATGACAGTAAATACAATGGTCGTAGGGGCAATAAACAAGAACAAGGACGTAGCTAACTTTTCATCTTACATAACGGTTAACGAAAATACAGTAAAGCCCGAAGTTGTCGCCCCCGGAGATAATATATGCGATGTCCCAAATCTTGGCAATATAGGAAGCGGAACAAGCTACGCAGCGCCCCTCGTCACAGGAATTGCGGCTCGTCTTATGCATGAATTTCCTATTTTAAAAAGTAATCCGTCACTTCTGAAAAGCGTGCTTATGTCAGGAGCGCACAAGCTTTCCTCTGCCGAAGGAACAGGCCTCGATAATGAATCAGGCGCAGGAATCGTAAACTATGCAAATTCAAGATATATAATGCAAAACTATAATTATGCAAGTAAAGAGAACAAAAGCGGATATAAAAAAGATACCGTTCTCTTTGAAAATCAATTTTGCGTATCTCCAAACTCCACTGTAAGAATAAATCTCGCAAGAATAATCCCCGGCGGTTATGATCTGCTACTAACTGATGATCCATTCGTACCAACTACAGTCACAGCGCTCAGTATGAAAAGCTATAAAGTCGATATTTTGTATGAATATCACGGTTACACAGCTACATTGGACAGCTTTACATGGGACAGTTCATCCAAAATAGCAGAATATAAACATCCGTTCCTGACAAACAGCATTTTTACAGTAAGAATAACATTATTGGAGGATACGACAAGCTTATTCGGAGAACTGATCTCCTTATCATACTCAGGTGCATCTCATGTTCATTCATGTGACTTCAGTTATACATCAATGGGTAAGGAACGCCATTCATGCAACTGCTCATGCGGCACCGTGTTTGAGTATGAAGAGCATACATTCGTAGGTGAAACGG
>CALGZV010000068.1 GCA_937934385.1 uncultured Clostridia bacterium
GTATGCGGAGCAGGCAGTCAGTAAGAGCATTACGTCTGCGGAGCAGACGGCGAAGGGCATATCTGAGGACAGCGGTGATACAGGCGGCGTACAGAACAAAACGGCTGCTTCGGACCGTACGGTCAATGCAGATCAGAAAACGCATGATGCACCGGACGGCAGTACAGTGCGCAGACTCACTCCGGCAGGCTACTACAGCGACATAATATCCGATTACGACCGCTGCGACAAGAGCAAGACCGAGCTTCTGCGGCTTGCGAAAGCTTACCGTTCCGACAGCGGAGAGCTTGTCCTGATAACCGACGAAAGCTTCATACATCTGATGCTTAATACCGCTGAGGTACGCGACATGCTGCTGAAAACGGCGGTCAAATACGACAGCGGGATCACATCCGTGTCGATTGAAAAACAGGACGCAGAAAATAAAACCGACGATCTTATAAACGAGATAGCGGACGAGGCACAGCCTCTTTGAATATATATCCGTCAAAGTCAGGATATCTCTGCCAGCCGGGCAGAGTTTCCGCTTAATCAATAACAGAAAAAATCTCCGTAAAGAAAGGATAGCAAAATGAAAGCAAACATACCGAAGGGACTCGGCGGCCCTCAGAATATGCAGGGAATGATCCGCCAGGCACAGAAAATGCAGGAGCAGATGACCGAACTTCAGGAGCAGCTCGACTCCCGCGAATATGAGGTAAAGGCAGGCGGCGGAGCCGTTACTGTCGTAATAACAGGTAAAAAAGAGATAAAGTCTCTCAGTATTGCTCCCGAGATCGTTGATCCGGACGATATTGAGACGCTCACAGACGTTCTTACTGCCGCGTTCAACGAGGCGATAAAGCGCGTTGACGAGACCAATCAGAAGGAAATGTCCGCGATCACAGGCGATCTCTCGATTCCGGGACTGTTCTGATTTTTTTCCGGGGAATGCTTCCTTGAAAGCTCCCCGCATCGTTATTCTATTACAAGAAGAGGTATATGTCAAATGAACGAAAGCAGTTACATATCGCCGTCGCTTCTGCGGCTTGCCGAGCAGTTCAGAACATTGCCCGGAATAGGCAGAAAGAGCGCCATGCGCCTTGCATTTTCGATGCTGAACCGCACCGATGAGGAGGCTGCGGCGTTCACCGAAGCGATCGAGGACGCAAGAAAAAACATCAAATACTGTTCTCAGTGCCTGAATATGTGCGAGACAGATATATGCCCGATATGTGCCGATTCCGAACGCGACCATTCCACGATATGCGTCGTTGAAGATGTTCGCGCGGTAATTTCGTTCGAAAAGGTACGCGAATTCCGAGGAGTTTATCACGTGCTTCATGGCGCGCTCTCTCCGCTGAACGGAATCGGTCCGGACAAGCTTCACATTAATGAGCTTATAGACCGGGTAAAAGCAGGTGGCGTTCGGGAAGTAATAATAGCGACAAACTCGACTGTTGAGGGCGAAGCGACCGCAATGTTCCTGATGCGTCAGCTAAAGCCGTTTACTGAAGACGGTCTGCGTGTATCGCGTCTGGCGTGCGGTATGCCTGTAGGCGGAGAACTTGAATTCGCAGATGAGGTGACTCTGTTCCGTGCGCTTGAGGGCAGGACGTCGCTGAGCTGACAAACAACTTTGAAAGTAGACTTAAAAAGAAAATAGGCGGAGCTTTTTAAAAAGCTCCGCCTTATATATTGTTTCTTTCACAAAGAAACAGCAAGAAAAGTCTGAGAAATATCAGACTTTCATGGTTATATTCATTTCCAACATTTCTTTCTTATAAAAGAAAGAAACGCTTGCCAAAGAAAGATTACAAAAGGGAGAGAACCGTGCGGCGGTTCTCTCCCTCTTGACACCCTCTTTCCACTTTATGCGTTGCGCGGCAACGCAATGGCAAACAGTGGGAAGGTCATACTGTCAAAAATCCGCTCGGTCATTGTGAGCGGATTTTTGACTATGAGTGTGACGTAAGCCGTCGCGAGAAATGTTTTTTACACACACTAACTAATACGGCGCAAAGCGCCGAGTTTTGCCGAACTAAATTCGGAGGAAAAGCGAAGCTTTTCACACGCACGACTTTCGCAGAAAGCGTGCGTGGCTCGGCATGAATGCCGAAATTCTGAAGACTATAGCGGTATCGCCGCGCCTGTAAATCAGTTCTCCGCCTGCTTTATAGTCGCGTCATATCGGGCGTATAAACTTCCACATTTTTACCTGAGAAAGATCCCCCTCTTAAAAGCTTTGCGGGGCGTGGGGCGCTTTCTCGAAAGCACCCCACATCACTCCATTAATTCTTTGCGCTCTCAAATTTTATATCGCAGCAGCTTCTGATACCGTCAAGTATGCTGAGCGTTGCCTCTGTATGGTACTGCTCGCGTTCCGCAAGCTGAAGCGAACCGCGTTCTATCAGGTGAACAAAGCGGCGCAACTCATGCGTCATATCGGGTAGGACTTCCACATTGTCGGACGGCGTTTTTCCGCTTTCATCGATCTCGATCGACGCGAGCGCCTCATCGTCAAGCTTCATCATACTGTATTTTTCGAGATCGAGATGTCCCGCATCGAAGCGGCGGACCGTTCCGTCGCGCAGAGTAAGCGTTACATATCTCGGACGCGATACGCTGTCCACCGAAATGCATCCGCCCTCGCCGCATATCTGCGACGGGATAGCGCTGTCGGTTATCTTTGAATATCCGAGTCCCACCATCATTCCGTTGTACATAAGTATCGCAGAACCCTCGCCGTCAATACCGTTTTCAAGAAACAGAGCTTCGGCGCTCAGCGAGCGCGGAGTACCGAATATTCCCTCAGCAAATGCTGCGCAGTAAACGCCGATGTCCATGAGCGAGCCTCCGCCGAGTTCAGGGCGGAACGCGTTTTCGATAACACCGCTCTTGTATTTGTCGTACCTCGACGAATACTGGAGATACGAAAGATCCGCACGGCGGACAGGCGTTATATATTTAATCAGTCTGCGCACAACTGCGTATCCGGGCGTATGCACCGGCATCATTCCCTCCATGAGAATAACGCCGGAATTTTTCGCCGCTCGCATTATTCTGCCGAAGCTCTCTGCCGACGTCGCGGCAGGCTTCTCGACAAACACGTGCTTTCCGCTCCCGATCAGGCGCATAGCCTGCTCTTCGTGGAGACTGTTCGGAGTCGCTATGTAAACAGCGTCGATATCATCTGCTTTGCACAGTTCTGATATTCCGACATACCTGTGAGCCGCGTCGATACCATAACGCTGTGCGAACTCACGTGCGCCCTCGGCGCTGCGTGAGCATATTCCGCTCAGCTTAAGCTCAGGGACATATTTCGCAGCCTCGAGCATCCGGTCGGTCACAAAATTTCTTCCGATAACCGCAAATCTTACCATTTATCTGTTTTCCTTTTTTATATACTTTAAAGCCGCGGCTCAACTTCTTTTAAGTTCGCGGAGAAATCCGTCTATACGCTCGAGCGCGGTGGATATATGCGACACAGAATAAGCATACGAAATTCTCGCAAAGCCTTCTCCGCAAGCGCCGAAAGCGCTTCCAGGCACGATAGCCACATGCGTCTTTCCGAGCAGTTCATTGCAGAAATCCTCGCTCGTCATGCCGAAGCCGCTGATATTCGGGTACACATAGAACGCGCCCTCAGGCTCAAAGCACGGCATTCCCAGATCGCGCAATCCCGATACGATAAACTTTCTGCGTCGGTCGTATTCAGCCGTCATTTCCGCGATATCTCCGTCTCCGTTATCGAGCGCTTCGATAGCTGCGTACTGGCTCATCGTCGGAGCGCACATTATCGCGTACTGATGTAAGATTTTCAAAGGCGTACGCAATGACCGGAGCCGCGGTATATCCGAGCCGCCATCCGGTCATTGCGTACGCCTTTGAAAATCCGCTGACGACGATTGTGCGCTCGCGCATACCGTCAAGAGACGCGATCGAAACATGCTTTCTGCCGTATGTAAGCTCGGCGTATATCTCGTCGGACAGCACCATAATATCGGTGCCGCGAATCACCTGTGCTATCGCCTCAAGCTCCTCGCCTGTCATGATAGCGCCTGTGGGATTGTTCGGGAACGGAAGAACAAGCATCTTTGTTTTAGGAGTTATCACCGCCTTAAGACGCTCGGGCATGATCTTGAAATTGTCCTCCTCGCGGGTTTCGAGATACACG
>CALGZV010000069.1 GCA_937934385.1 uncultured Clostridia bacterium
CCGGGGAGATTAATAAATCGCCCGGTATTTTTATATTACGAAACCATTTCAGCCGGATAATTGACTCAAACTGAAAAGCCTCTCAAAAATGTTTTCAAACGTTCACCCGGATTTCCGAATATTTCATCGGGTGTACCTGACTCTGCTATACGTCCGCCGTCCATAAACAAGATACGGCTTGCAACGCTTCTTGCAAATTCCATCTCATGGGTTACTATTACCATGGTCATATGTTCTCCGGCAAGCGATTTCATTACCGAAAGCACCTCTCCGGTAAGCTCCGGATCAAGCGCCGAGGTAGGTTCATCAAACAATATCACTTCAGGATCCATCATGAGCGCGCGGGCTATCGCGACACGTTGTTTCTGACCGCCCGAAAGAGACATCGGAAGCGCATCAAGTTTGTCCGACAACCCTACCTTTGAAAGTATAGATTTCGCCTTTTCTGTAGCTTTCTCCTTATTGCAAAGCTTCGCAAGAACCGGAGGCATAACAAGATTTTTTCTGACTGTCATATGGGAGAACAAATTAAATTGCTGAAAAACCATTCCCATACCACGCCTTATTTCATGAGCCTGCTTATCATTAACATAAACGCCTTCTTTGACGAAAGCATTTCCGTCTATATAAATACTTCCTCCAGATATTTTTTCGAGACCGATAAGGCAGCGAAGCATTGTACTTTTTCCGGATCCCGAAGGTCCAATCACAGCTATTACTTCGCCGGAAGAAACTTCAAGATCTATTCCCTTTAAGACCTCATTACCCGAAAAATCCTTCTTAAGATTTTCAGCCTTTATCATTATTGTTTTGCTTGGACATTTTGTTTCAACAGTTGAATTCATAATTTACAATACCTTACTTTCAGAACATAAAGCGACGTTCGAGATATTTAAACAACTTTGTAAGACCGTATGTCATAAGCAAATATATTGCTGCGGCTATAAAATACGGTGTTACATCAACATAATGATTAACCATAGATCTTGTATAATGCAAAAGATCGGCAATACCTATCGATGTCACAAGCGCTGTATCTTTAATCAAGGTAATAGCCTCATTGCTGACAGAAGGAAGCACCACCTTGAATATCTGCGGAAGCACTACATGAAAGCGCGTCTGAAGCTTTGAAAAGCCCAGAACATCTGCAGCTTCATACTGACCTTTATCGACAGAAAGCAGTCCGCCTCTGAAAATCTCCGCAAAATATGCTGCATAATTTAATGTAAAGGTAAGCACTGCTGCGGGAAATCTATCCAGAGTAAGATATTGTCCGATATACGGAATTGACGGCAAGCCATAGTAAAAAAAGAAAAGCTGAAGCATAAGCGGCGTACCGCGCATAACAAAAACATATGCGCGCATTATTGCGCTGAATACCCTGTTTTTTCCCGTTACTATAAAGCTTATTATAAGCCCGAGCGGTATAGATGCAAGTACGGTAATCAAAAACAGAGAAACCGTGCATCCGAGACCTTTGCAAAGTACCTGCGTTACTGAAAGAATGAATTCCATAAAATCCCCTTTCGGATTCTGTTCCTGTGGTTTTACACCTCAAAAATGGCACCTGTAAAAAGGTGCCATCCCGGTTTTTATACAGCTTGTTCTGTAAATGTACGATCACTGATCGTTTCCGATCATATAGCGGCCGTATACTTCATCAACCACTAACGCATCTATACGTCCTGCCTTAAGATCGAGATATGCATCATCGTTGCTGTCATACTGATCAAGCGAAGCGAACGAAGCATATGTTGCTTCATCAGCCTGCATAGCGCCTATCGCAGAAGAACCTGTCTGTGCGCCGATCTTCTTTCCGGCGAGATCAGCTTTTGTTTTTATTCCGGATTCGTCCGAAACAATAATTATCTGATTATTTGCTATATACGGCTTAGAAAGGTCTAACTTCTCGGTTCTTTCGTCATCAACGGACATTCCGTTCCATATACAGTCGATAGTCTTACCGGAAAGTTCCATCTCCTTTGAGTTCCAATTAATAGGCTGAAGCTTGAGCTTTACACCGAGTCTGCTGCAAACCTCTGTAGCAAGGTCAATATCAAAGCCTATAATCTCACCCTTCTCATCGCGGAATCCCATCGGAGGGAATGTTTCGTCGAGTCCGAGAATGAGTTCGCCCTTATCCAATACGTACTGAAGCGATGTATCGTCTTCCGAAGCTTTAAGCTCACGCGGAAAATCAACATTGCGAAGCATAACATCAGAATCAAACCACTTTTTCGCGATTTCTCCGGCCTTACCGTCAGCTATCATTTCGTCAAGAATTTCCTGTACCTTAAGTGCAAGAGCATCATCGCCTTTTCTGAAGCCGACAGCGTAATTCTCAGCACCGAAGTTATCTTCAAGAACTACGTATTTTCCGCTTTTCTTACCGCATGAAAAAAGAGACACCGTGCCGACAAGCATTGCCACTGCGACAAAAAATGTCACAATCCGTTTCATTTTCTTTGTTGTCATAATAAAAACCTCGTTTGAAAAATTATAAACTAATTGTATCATAAAAATGCCGTCGTGTCAATGCTTTAGCATGCTAAAATGTCATAAAATAATATTATTATTGACTTTTAATAATATAATGATATATAATTTATATTACTGATAAATTTCTGTCTGTTTATTTGACTTACAAAGCTAAAAACAATACATATCAACCGATCAGGAGAAAACACAATGCAATACGTTCCTAATAATCCGTCCGAACCATTTGAAAAAATCGAAACAAAAGACGGAATATACTATAAATCAAAAAATATTTCCGCAGAACACTTTTTTACGACAAGAAATACAAATCTCTCCGCACTTCCCTTCGATATCATAACGGCTGAAAAACAGATTCATTCCGTCGATGTAAAATATATAACCGATTCAAACAAAAACGAAAAACATTTCTGTGATGGCTTTGTCATATCAAAAGATTCATTCACTGCTTCAGGTAATTCATATGGCATAGCTATACGAACCGCCGATTGTGTACCAATATTACTTTATGACAGAAAAAATTTAGTAGCCGCAGCAGTACACGCAGGATGGAAAGGTACAATAGGTCGTCCCTCAGATTTAAAAAAATCTGATATACCGGGAATCGCTGCCGAAGCATTACGCAAAATGCTTATACACGGCGCCGAAATACAAAACATTAATGCTGCAATAGGCGCATGCATACATAAATGCTGTTTTGAAGTTAAAGATGACTTTATATCTGAGGTAAAAAGCGCCATAGGAAGCCGTGCAAATATTTTTATTTCCGAGCAAAAAGGCCTTGACGACAAAATTTCATATTATTTTGATCTTACAGGACTTAACTCCGCACTTTTGCAGGAATGCGGAATTGATATATCTGATATTGCAGTTTCACCTCTATGTACATGCTGCGATACCAAGATGTTTTACTCATACAGACATGAAAGACAGGTAGTCGGCACAATGTATGCTGCAATAAAACCGTTTTGAAAATTTTGTAAAGACAATAAACATTCTGCACACAGAATATTATAATTGACAAATGCTTCACGTGAAGCATTTGGACATTTGTATTAAATAAATCGGCATAAAACACAAAATGTTTCACGTGAAACATTTTGTGACAGATTGTGACACATTTATACATAGCCCGCAAGTTCAAATTTGTTTGTGTATTTATACAAACAAATATACAATATCAAAATGTTTCTACACATAATTTACAAATAATTTCTTTTCTTTTCAGCAGAAATGTGTTATAATATAATTGCAGGATAAGAAAGCAGTCTTAGCAAATAAATCCTGTTTGACTTAGTTGCAAAGATACGGCATTTATCCTCGCGCGATTCACACGAAAGGAATGGTCAAAATTATGAAAATTACAACAATCGGACGCCAAATGGAAGTTACAGAGGACCTCAAGCTTTTGTTTGAGCGCAAGCTGAAAAAATTTGACAAGTTTTTCGATGATAATGCAACCGCATATGTAACTCTTTCAAAGCCTAAAAATATGGAAAGACTTGAACTTACCATTTCGAATCACGGAACAATGTTCCGCAGTGAAGTTTCTGCGGAAACTTTCAACAATGCTCTTGATGAAGCAATTGAAAAAATCGAACGTCAGATAAGAAAAAACAAAACAAAGCTTGAAAAACGCCTCAAAGGCGGCGCGTTCTCGGAAGAGGCCGCAGATACAGATATTGCCGAAGAAAAAAACTTTAATATACAAGTAGTTAAAACATTTGAGATGCGTCCGATGACGCCCGCTGAAGCAATTTTGCAAATGAATCTGCTTGAACACACTTTTTATATGTTTACAAACGCAGAAAACGGTAAAATCAGCGTAGTTTACAAAAGAAACGACGGGGATTACGGCATGATCGAGCCGATATAAGCAAGAATTATTTTAAAAATAAAAGTATAATTTTTAGTCATCATAAAATGCTTTTGATGAAAATAATTAATAGCAGTTTATATAAGGCTTTACTTAAACAGGACAAACCTTTGTAACTCTGTAACTGCCTAATTCAGGTAAATCAGCCAACGGGGATCTTCGTTGGCTGATATTTTTAATTAATAAATTATTACCGCAAACATATATTCAGTTAAATCAATAAAACATGTAATTTTTCAGACTCAAAACCGGTTATTTTTTTATTTCGGTTAACATATACTTAAAACAAAACTATACTTGACGATGAAAGGGAAAAGGAATGCTTGACGTTAAGGAAATAAAAATAACAGAGTCCAATATAAAAACATTTTTTCAGGACAATGGGTATTCGGACGAGATTTTATCGCACAGCATCCTTCCCCTTTTTTGCGTAAAAATTCCGTACTTTCCCGATTCGGAGACAATATCAAGTTTTTACAAAGAAATAATAAACAGATGTATTACTTGTCTCATATCAATTGCCAATAAAAATAACACAGATTTAAATTCAGAAAATAACAATACCGATTTTGCAGAAGAAAATATAAATAAAAGTAACGAAATTAAAACTCATGCAGAAAGCAATGATAAAACAAATTCAAAGCGGCACTCTATGTCACAACACAGTATAAACCGAAGAAAAAAGGCAATCAATACTTTATGCCCTTTAACCATGCACTCGACATACAATATAACAAGCAATGACGAAAAAATTCTTTCATTATATACAGATCAAATTGTTATGAATGAAAAAAAACTTATTTTTTTCAAAAGAACTGCCCAAACATGGCTAATTGATAAACAAAGGCTTATGTCCCTTTCGGAAGCTATAAATCTTTTAAATTTAAAAA
Organism: uncultured Clostridia bacterium; assembly: GCA_937934385.1. Taxonomy (GTDB): domain Bacteria; phylum Bacillota; class Clostridia; order Oscillospirales; family CAG-272; genus UMGS911. Next base: position 5,263 of record CALGZV010000069.1, read on the forward strand.
GAAAAGTAAAAAAAAGCAATGATTTTTTCGTAACAGAAAACGGTATAGTCATATTCCACAATAAATTTGAAGAACCTAAAGTCAGAATACGGCAGTCCCAGTATGAAAATCTTTTTTTAGAGTTTACCGAAATCGTGTAAGCTTATCTTTTAAATACGTTCAGATAATTTTTGTCAATTAAATTATTCACACCAACCTTGCGCAATTTTTCTTCATAAAATAAAAAGAATCGCCTGTTCCGGCGATTCCTTTTATTTTATAAACTTTATCGGGTTTTATATCCCGTAACTGTATACCCCGCATTCTCTACTGCATTACAAAGTTCCTTTTCTGTAACTTTTTCTTCACATTTAACAACTGCACGCTTATTATCGAGTTCAACATCTACAGACTCAACTCCTGAAACAGCCTCAAGCGCATTCTTTACATGTGACTGGCAATGAGCGCACATCATTCCTTCAATAAATATAACTCTTTCCATCTCTTTTGCTCCTTTTTCTACATTTATTCCACTTTTTTCTACTTTATATTCATTTGTATTTGCTTCTTTTATATTTACTTCATTTTTTTCATATTTAGATTTGAAAAGCCGAAGTCTGAGCGCGTTTGAAACAACG
>CALGZV010000070.1 GCA_937934385.1 uncultured Clostridia bacterium
GCTTATTGAAAATGTGATGTCAGTTATGAAATCCCTTGATATTGATCGGAACACATCTCGGTTCAATATCAAGGGATTTCATAACTGACATCACATTTTCAATAAGCTCATAATGAGGTAATATAATTTCTCGCATGTTATAATAGCTGTCCGACATTTCAAGTGAGAAAACATTTTCTCCCCATACGGAATTTTCATATTCCATAAGATTACGGACAAATTTCTTACGCGCCTCGAATTTTTCTCTGTCATGATCGCGTATTATCATTTTGACCGTCGCATATGTTTCATTTGCCGAGATATCGGATACATGATAAAATCCATCATAACCGTCGGTATGTCGGGGCGTTTCCGAATCAGGCATACGCGACACAAATTCCACAGCAAGCAATGCGGCATTCCGCATCTTGTCCTTCGCAGAGCCGGGATGGATATTTATGCCTTTGATTGTAACCACAGCAGATGCGGCATTAAAATTTTCGTACTCGATTTCCCCAAGCCGTCTTCCGTCGACCGTATATGCGAAATTTGCTCCGAATTTTGCCGTATCAAAATGATCTGTTCCGCTGCCGGTTTCTTCATCAGGAGTAAAACAAACAGAGACAGGTCTGTGTTTAATTTCGGGATGAGATGTAAGATATTCAACGGCTGAGACTATCTCGGCAATGCCTGCCTTATCATCGGCTCCGAGGAGCGTTGTTCCGTCCGTTACGATAAGATGCTTTCCTGTATATCCATTAATGAAAGGAAAGGTTTTCTCCGATATTGTTTCACCTCCGGCAAGTCTGATATCACCGCCCGAATACTCAATGATCTGAGGCTTTATATTATCTCCCGGAGCATCAGGAGACGTATCCATATGCGCTATAAGTCCGAGCGGTTCTCCCTCACCGTCGAGATGAGCATATACATAGCCGAATCGATCCACGCATGCATCGTTAAGCCCCGTCGAAATAAGCTCACGTGCAAGTTCTTCCGCAAGGACTAATTGTCCTTTAGATGACGGGCATGTTCCGGTACATTCATCCGATTGCGTACAAAAAGAAACATATTTCAAAAATTTTTTTACAACATCTTTATGTGACATAAAAACCTTCCTTTCTATAGCTATATTCGCTGATAATGCACTCACTGAAACTTATTATGTTCTATCACCATTATATAATAACATATATCCTGCATTTTGTCCACAAAAAGGAATAAAAGAAACGTTTTTTCTGTTATGCCGTTCTTCAAATTCATGTAAAGATTAAAGAAAATAATAACAAAAACTATTGACAAAAAATATATAATATGATATAATATCGACGGTCAAAGAGAGATTGACCGTCGGTAAAACCGACACAATACAGATCTCGCGGGTATGTTCATAGGAATGGACTTGGAAGGATCTGACCATATGGAAAGATGGCTGAGCTGGTCTAAGGCGCACGATTGGAAATCGTGTGTTCGGCTAATAACCGACCGTGGGTTCGAATCCCACTCTTTCCGCCACATTGGAACGAGTGATGCTCGTTCCAATTTTATATTTCACAAATATTCATCTGTTTTACTGCTATGCTTGTTCTTATATATATAATTATTATAGTAGAATTTACTGACTTTTTAAGTAGAAAAGGAGGAAAGATTTATGTGCAATGAAAACAACAGTCAATTAACGTGTGAAAGTTTTGAGTATCGCTCTCTGGGGAATTTGCGTTTTATCGGCATTGATGCCTGGCCCGATGAAAGCTGGGATGCTCTTTGGGCACGCAAAGAAGAATTCATGCCGATATTGGACAAAATGATGCCGGATTATGGAGCAGAGATCCCCTATGACTGTGCATTTATGCATCACAACGGAAATGAAGTCGATACTGAAAATCACTATTTGGCCGGTCGCTTTTTTAAAGAGGGAACTCCAGTACCGGAAGGCTTTGATTATTATGATGTTCCCACTGAGCAAGCGGCATATGCAGTCTATAAAACAAACGAATTTGATGGGGATATCGGTT
>CALGZV010000071.1 GCA_937934385.1 uncultured Clostridia bacterium
CATCAAGCTGTTCCTCGTCGTATGCATCGATAAGGAAAGCAAGCGCTACGCGGTCAGCTCCGAGCGACGGCTCGATAACATACGGTATATACTTTTCGTTTGTATCAGGATCGAAATATTCCATTGATTCACCGGAATGCTCTGCGTGCTTCGAAAGGTCGTAATTTGTACGGTCGGCAATACCCCAAAGCTCTCCCCAACCGAACGGGAAAAGATACTCGAAGTCCGTCGTTGCTTTTGAATAGAACGAAAGCTCCTCCGGATCATGGTCGCGCAGGCGGAGATTTTCGCGTGTCATGCCGAGATCGTAAAGGAATTTCGCACAGTAATCTTTCCAGAAAGCAAACCATTCAAGGTCTGTATCCGGCTTGCAGAAAAATTCAAGCTCCATCTGTTCAAATTCACGTGTGCGGAAAGTAAAGTTACCGGGTGTGATTTCGTTACGGAAAGATTTACCGATCTGGGCAACACCGAAAGGAAGCTTACGGCGGCTGCTTCTGGATATGCTCTTAAAGTTTACGAATATACCCTGAGCAGTCTCCGGACGGAGATAAAGCTCAGACGTTTTATCCTCGGTAACTCCCTGAAAGGTTTTGAACATGAGATTGAACTGGCGGATATCGGTAAAATCAGAGCTTCCGCATGACGGACAGGTAATGCCGTGTTCCTTAATGTAATCGGTCATCTGCTGATTCGACCAGCCTCCGGGATTATCGGAAAGACCGCTTTCCGCTGCATAATCCTCAATAAGCTTATCGGCCCTGTGACGCGAACGGCACACCTTGCAGTCCATAAGCGGATCCGAAAAACCGCCGAGATGTCCTGACGCCACCCATACTTCCGGATTCATTATGATCGCGCTGTCAAGTCCGACATTATAACGGGACTGCTGAACAAATTTTTTCCACCATGCGCGTTTTACATTATTTTTGAATTCAACACCGAGAGGACCGTAATCCCAACTGTTTGCAAGTCCTCCGTATATCTCGCTTCCCGGAAATATAAAGCCCCGGTTCTTGCAAAGAGCCACGATTTTATCCATTGTCTTATCAGCATGATTCATGTGCTTCATCTTAGTGTTTCTCCTGAATATAATTAATTTTATTTTCTTTTTACTGTCAGCGATATATCCTTAAACTTTCAATCGCCTCGGAATATGACGGAATAAAATAATTTGTTCCGCCCTCAGTTTTTGAGACTCCCGGATACGACACATTGACTTTGTCATACTTTGAATAAGAAAAAATCAAATCTATATTTTCAAGCAGATCGTCAAGTGCAAAATTGGTATCCGCATATCCGACAACCGAATTATAAATACTCTGCGCTCTGTCAAAGTATCCCGGAGCAGTCATTTTATCAAGCAGCGCCTTTAAAAAGTCAACGCCGATCGCCATTCGCGATACGTTACCATCGGAATATGAGCTGTACCGGAGAAGATCGAGGGACTTTTTACCGTCAAGCGTTTGCTGTCCCTTTTTAAGATTTATTTCAAGCGACTGTGTTTCGTCGATATAGTGCATGTCAACGGGAACCATATACGATATTCCGCCGATAGCATCTATTGCCGAAACAAGCTTGGGAATCGACATTGAAACATAATAATCAATGTTAAGCCCTGTCAGCGCACGGACTTTACGGCACACAAAATCAAGTCCGTGTTTTGAGTATACGGCACTCAGCGTCGTATTTCCGCCGTCAACATATATCTGTGTGTTAGTAGGAATAGGCATAAATACAAACGACTGCTTTTCCTTGTCAACGCGCACAAGAATTATAGTATCAACATTGACTGTCCGCTCATGCATTTTAAAGCCTTTTATATTTGCATTTACAGTCGTAAGGTCGTAATCATTTAAAACATCAGGCTGATGATCGGTTCCCACAAGCAAAACATTAAACGACTTTCCTTTTACCTCGTCCGGCACCGGATCATTTATCATTTCTGTAACAGGATTTCCGTTTTCATCAGTAACGGCATTTCCGCTTTCGTCGGTCACATAGGCAAACGGACGGTTTGTAACCTCACCGCCTGTCTGATCACCGGTTCCGTCTTCTGTTGACGTCGGTTCTCCGGCGAATATTCCTGTTTCGATAGAATCTGAAACAAAATATGCGATCACGCCGAATATAACTGCGGATACTACGAAAGTAATCGTAAAATTCTTTACTGCGGAAAGCATCTGTAATACTCCTTCTGTATGAACATAAATTTCAAATATTGCTTATCATTGAAAATACATATTTTATTATACATGATTTATGCGCTTTTTTCAATAGATTTGAAAAAATACTTGAAATTTTAAAAACATTATGCTATAATTGAAACATTCACGCCACAATGTGTTTCCGTAGCTCAGCCGGATAGAGCGACCGCCTCCTAAGCGGTAGGTCGGGTGTTCGAATCACCTCGGGAACGCCAACCGACAAGAAAGCCGAAAACCTTCTTTTTTTAGAGTTTTCGGCTTTCTATTTTTTTCGGAGATCAATACTTCATCAAGCAATAATATCTTTTTTACGTATACCGTTGAGAAGCTTTTTAAAGTCGGGAGAAGCTTTTATATCTTCAATATCATTATTTTCAGTCCATAAAACAAAAACAAATTCCGTATCACCGTCTTCTGTTTTATCTATAAGGAATCTCGCCTCAAAATACTGTTCCCTATTCGTACTATATGTTGAATGATGGCCTTTAAGTCCGTTAAGTTCGATTTCCCCGACGGGAAATATCTTATAACAGATTTCCTGCTGCGAGTCGATAAGTGCTTCTTTTGTACCCATGCAGTTACGGCTTATTTCATAATTGAAACTATACCTGCCGTCGCTGCGTTTGAAGACGAGTGAATTTCCGTCAGTCCAGTCAGTGTCTAAAACGGCGCTGATATCTTCGGGAATTTCTGCGCTTATGCCCTCGATCTCAAAACAAAGCTTTTTGATTAAAAACATTTTTATTACCTCATTATTCTTTGAATTGCATCCATAAATGCTAAAAAATGCGGCAGACTAAAAGTCTGCCGCGGCTGAATCCGAGTTGCGGATCCATAAGCTAAACTCCCGGATAAAAAACGAAGCGGGAGCGGTGGAACACAGGATCGTGAACTTATCGCGTTTTTTTGCAAAAACGCGGCGTGCCGAAGTCTGCTTTCACAGGCTTTTTGTCAATCACATTTGTTCACAACACTTTATCTTTTCAAATCAAAGACTGTAGCTTACAGCGCACTTCTAAAAAACATGTCCGAATACACGGTCCGACGCTTTACAGCGCCGTTCGTCGCATGCTCTCGGTTATAACGACGGAACCGCCGCTACTCATAATCGTTTTAAATGATCTCAACTTACTGGCACGCAGTTGACTTTTCGGGGAAAATATGATATCATGTTTCTGTCGCAGAAGTGACTTAGGTGTTGTTAAGGGCAACCCTGAGTTCGGACGCGGAGGCGGTCAACCTCCGTGTTCCGCTGCGGCGATTTGTTTTATCGGGAGATCGCTCCAAATCAAGGCGATCCCGCGGTAAAAGCTTTTACAGTCTTTTAACAGTATTCAATTGTCATTTTTTCAGTACACCGTTTACGGTATGTACTTCCGCTTGGATCGGTAGTCAAAGGATCACGTCCTTTAATTCAGATTAAAAAAATACCGGGCAGATGTGCGCACAAAAAACACATCTGCCCGGTTATATATTTAATCGGGGAAGCACCCCGAAATCAAAAACTTTCTGAAAAAGTTTTTTCGGCAAAGCATCGCAACCTCTTGAAAATATCACGGAAATATGATATAATCATGGATACAATGTCGGTGCCGGGATTCCGGTGGATATTTATGTGTTAAGGGCACATAGATATCAGGAAATGATAATCGGTCAAATTATCATTTCTGCCGGCATTGTTTTTTGTCTCGCCGGAAAGACTCGGTATTTAATTATTTATATTTTACCATACTTGTCGAATCCTGTCAAGAGATTTTTGAAAAAAGTTTTAGTATTTTAAGAATAACGGACACTGCGTGTCCTACACCTCATCCACCGCTATCGCGGTCCCCCTTCCCCTCTAAAGGGGAAGGCTTACAGTTCAGCACTAATTCCAAGCTTTCCCCCTTTTCGTTTTTTCCGAATTTGAAAATCATATTTGCAGTGCAAATATGATTTTGAAAGGTGCGTGTACGAATTTATTAAAGGGAAAATTCAGCCGCACCTTTGGGGAAAAAGTGGGCGGCGTAGCCGCCCAAATGAGGTGTAGCTTGCGTCAGCAAGCGTTATATATACTTTAGATCAGCAGGAATAACGGACGCTACGTATACTGCACCGCACGATAATACCGTTATCGTGTTCACCTTACCTAACAGATCATTTGTTCAATAATTATTTCCAAAAAGTTCTTGACAAACGCATTCAAAAATGCTATAATTTTAGAAACTTCAAATTTGCAGTATTCAAAATTGTAGAAAGAAGGTAAACACGTTATGAATAAAAATCTAATAACGCCGCTGCGAATTTTTTTTGAAGCATACGAGAACTACTGCAAACCCATATGCAAAGAACTGCAAATACCGCAGATGGCATTTGATATTCTGATGTTTTTTGCAAACAACACGGAATATCATACGGCAAAAGACCTTTGCAGAATGCGCGGTCTCAAAGAAAATATCGTTTCTGTCAATGTCAACAAGCTTGTTGACAAAGGGTATCTCATGCGCGAAGAAATAAAAGGAGACCGCAGAAAAATAAAGCTGAGCTGTACAGAGAAAGCGCAGCCGATAATTGAAAAGGGACGGAAAATACAAGATGAATTTCAAATTGCTATCAGAAAAAATATTTCACCGGAGGAGATGATTGTTTTTCAAAAGTGTTTAAATAATTTAATAGAAAATGCATTCGAACTGTCAAACAAAAAAATTTGATTTTACCCTGAACCAATAGTTTTGGAGGAAAACTATGCTTAAACTCTTAAAAAAGATGCAAAAACGAGAAATAATTATGGCATGCATCTGTATTATATTTGTACTCGGTCAGATATACTTTGATCTGACTCTGCCTGATTTTATGAGCGATCTCACCGTACTTATCCAGACAGGCGGCGCAATGTCGGAGATCCTGAACACAGGACTGAAAATGCTCGGCTGCGTTATTGTCAGCGCCGTACTCAGCATTGCCTGCGGATATCTTGCCGCAAGATGCGCTTCGGGTTTTACCTATACAGTAAGAGAAAAGCTCTTCAACCATGTTGTTGACCTGAGTCAGGAGGAAATGAACCGCTTTTCAGTACCGAGTCTGATCACAAGAACGACCAACGACATCACTCAGATACAAATGCTTATCGCTATGGGCTTACAGATGCTTATAAAAGCACCGATAATGGCAGTGTGGGCAGTTATGAAGATTCTCGGAAAGAGCTGGGAGCTGTCGGTCGTTACGGGCGTTTTTGTAGTCGTTATAATAGCGTCTGTTTTTGCTATTATCTGTGCAGTCGTTCCGCGCGTACGTATAGTTCAGCGGCTGACTGATAAAATAAACCGCATTGCAAGAGAGAATCTGACCGGAATCAACGTCGTTCATGCATTTAATGCAGAAGATTATCAAAACGAAAAATTTGATGAAACCAATACTCAGATGATGAAAACACAGCTTTTCAATCAACGCTGTTTTGCCGCTATGCAGCCGATAATGATGATCGGCATGAACGGTCTTTCGCTGGCGATCTACTGGGTTGGCGCAGCTCTCCTCTCCGGAACTGCGATCGCCGGGCGTCTTACACTGTTCAGCGATATAGTCGTTTTCAGCACATATGCAACATATGTAGTCATGTCTTTCATGATGCTCATTATGATTTTTATGATGTACCCTGCGGCACAGGTATCTGCGGAGCGTATCGGCAAGGTGTTCGACGCACAGGCGAGCATTAAAGAAGGAAATATTTCCGAAAAAAACGAAAAAGGAACTCTAGAATTCCGCAATGTATCGTTCCGCTATCCCGACGCTGCCGAAAATGACCTTGAAGATATAAATTTCAAGGTAAATCGCGGCGAGACACTTGCAATTATCGGCGCGACCGGAAGCGGTAAGACAACACTCGTAAGTCTGATTGCACGTTTCTACGATGCTACAGACGGCGAAATTCTTGTTGACGACGTTAATATAAAGGAATATTCTTTTGACACGCTGTACAATATACTCGGCTATGTAACACAAAAAGCAGTGCTGTTTTCCGGAAGCATAGAAGACAACGTTGCTTTCGGCGAAATGAAAACAGATTATTCTTCAGACGGCGTAGACAGAGCCATTCAGCTTGCACAGGCTTCCGAGTTTGTAGAAAAGCTGGAAGACGGAAAGAAGCACAATATTGCACAAGGCGGAAAGAATGTATCGGGCGGTCAGAAGCAGAGAATTTCCATTGCCCGCGCGCTTGCACGGAAGCCTGAGATCCTCGTTTTCGACGATTCATTTTCTGCGCTTGATTACCGCACCGACGCCGCTCTCCGAACAGGTCTTGAAGAAAATCTCGGAGATACCACAAGAATAATCGTCGCTCAGATAATCAGCACTATACGGCATGCCGATAAAATTCTTGTTCTGGAAGACGGTAAAATCGTCGGAAACGGTAAGCACGAAGAACTTATGGATTCATGTGAAGTATACCGCGAAATTGCTATGTCACAGCTTTCCGAATCGGAGCTTAAATAAGGAGGAAATAATATGAACCAACATGCATCAAAAAAACACAAGAAACTTTCCTCTGCGCTTGCCAAAGTGTTTGAATATATGGAAAGCTATCAAATAATTGTCATTGTTGCTCTTGTTATGGCGGCGCTGGGCGCTGTACTGACACTGGTCGGTCCGAACAAAATCGGAGAAATGACCGATCTTATGAAGAACGGACTTTTCGGCGATATCGACCTTTCCGGAATCGCCCGAATCGGTATTACCATGATCGTTATCTATGCCGCAAGCGCGGTGTTTACGTTTGTACAGCACTACATTATGGCGACCGTGACGCTGAAAACATCAAAGAAGATGCGCGGCGACCTTTCCGAAAAGATAAACCGGGTTCCGCAAAGCTATTTCAACAAAAATTCTCAGGGAGATATCCTTTCCAGAATCACCAATGATGTTCAGACCTTACAGCAAGGTCTCTCAAACAGCCTGCCAGCAATGATAAGCGCGATAGCACAGTTTGTCGGCTGCCTGATAATGATGTTCGTCACAGAATGGCGGCTCGCGCTTTGCGTAATTGCCATTACAATCCTCGGAATGGCGGCTCTCCTGCTGATAATGAAAAATTCACAGAAATATTTTACAGCTCGTCAGGACAGTCTCGGAGAGCTTAACGGTTATATCGAAGAAATGTACTCCGGACATCAGGTCGTACGGATATCGCGTGCAGAAAAAAAGATAAAGAAACACTTTGCGGGACTTAATGCTGCCGTATACGATTCAAACTGGAAATCCCAGTTTCTTTCCGGTATCATGCAGCCGCTGATGAATGTTATAGGCAATCTCGGATATGTTTCGGTATGCGTTATAGGCGCTATGCTC
>CALGZV010000072.1 GCA_937934385.1 uncultured Clostridia bacterium
GATACGGTAACCGTAGCCTATCTCAGCGCCGTCCTTAAGAACGTCTGCTTTGACAGAGTCAAGGAACGGAATCCGCATCTCGATAGTATAGCGGTCAGATTCAACAATACCTCTTACATTCTCAGCGTTTTCATTTCTATAGTATCCAAGTATAGAAGTAAGAGTAGGATTCTCGTAACTTGCAGCATTGTTGATCTTGTTGTCGGCAAGAAGCTCTCCTCCGGCATTAGCAAGAAGATCAGCAACACCGCTCTTCGTAACGATTCTATGAATAATATTGTCATCTATCCACTGTGTATAATCAAAAATACCGTTATTAAGAGCGCTGGCAGTCTCGCCGGTATAAGCATTAGGATCTTCATCGTATACTGTAGAGAAGATATACAGAGCATCGTCATCCCACAGGAAGTAGGTCTCTGACTTGGCAAATGCACTTACGCCGAAATTGCTGTTTTCCGTAACAGTGAGTTTACTATCTTCAACGCTCATTATACCTGCAACAATAAGAGCCTGTCTCTTTGCCTGGCTGGGATTTATCCATCCGCCGAATTCAGATTTTCCTGCTTTTGCACTGTCGATAGTTCTGTAAACTGCAGACTTGAGATACTTACCGTCAAGTACACCATCAAGCTCAGGTGTGCCCTTCTTTATGATATTCTCTTCGGGTATTTCAGGATCTACAGGGGGTTCTGTTGTAGTAGAATCACCAGGCTCCGGATCCTTACCCTCTGCAGCTACATCGGAAAGCGTGTACTTAACCGACTCAGCGCTCATGGTGTGCAGCCAGTATTTATGATTGTACCAACTGCCCATTGCATCATCATCTGTATCAAACATCCAATAATCATATGAGAAGCTGCCGCCGTCTTTGAGCAGATTTTGGATAGCGTCATCTTTATCGGTCGTAGGTATACGCATCTCAACAGTGTAGTAACCGTCGCCGACAGTACCGCTTACGTTCTCATTTCCTGCAGCTGTCATGAATGTTCCGATAGTGGAATAACCCTTACGGGAGCGGTCAAATATGCCGTAACCGCCTGCAGGTCCCTGCGGATTCAGATGTCCGATACCTTGAGCATTAAGCGGAATTCCGTCAAGGTTGATAACATGTGCAATAGAATCATTTATCCACGGCATATCGTTAATATTGTTATTAACCATATTGTTAACCGTCTCTTCGCTCAGGGGGAAGATACTGTCATCATATACCTTAGAGAAGATATAGAGTGCATCGTCATCCCACAGGAAGTAGGTCTCAGCATGAGCGAATGCCTCGACATTTTCGCCTATTTCATAAGCGCCTGGACCTGTTACCTTAAGAGCGCCGTTAGTAACCAGCTCTTGCAGCTTCTTTTGTTCCGGATCGATAAAGCCGTGAAGTTTTATGTTTCCTGCTTTAGCAACATCAAGTGTTTTGTATACTGCAGAGTCAAGATATTTGCTGTCGAGCTTACCGTCGAGTACAGGAGTACCCTTCTTTATAACATTTGTTTCAGGTTTCGGATCTACGGGAGTTTCTCCATTCAGATCTACAAGGTCACCGAGAACAATCTTTGTACCTGTGCCGCCGGCAACATTACCTGAGTTATAAACTGTATTCCAGTCAATTACACCATCAGCATCGACGCCGAATGCGGCATAATATTCTTTTCCGGAAACAATCTGGCTTGAAGGAACTGCAAATTCAACAGCAACCTTATCGCCGTCAATTGCTTTTACAGCAAAGTTGTTGATAGGCGCATCTGTCTTATTGTCCATTACAGGACCGGAACCGATATCTTCACTTACACCGCCAAATATGAAAGCGTATATACCGGTATCTTCTTTAACATTAACAGTAAGTGTAGCAGATCCCTGCCAGAAAGAATCTCCATCATTCATTATGTGGAATAATACTTTTTCTGCAGAAGCGGGAACTTCGATGTAGCAATGAAGCTCCGGTACACCGTCTGTCTTTACAGGCGCATAGTAGAGTGTGCCTGCTGCATTTGTAAGTACATTCTCATCGTTGTAGTAAGAATCCTTAACACCGTCGATAGTGCTTGTTTCAGGATCGGGATCTACAGGGGCATCTGTATCAGGCTCTGTAGGAGTATCTGTTACAGGATCTGTAGGTGCGTCTGTTACAGGATCTGTAGGTGCGTCTGTAGCAGGCTCCGTAGGAGCATCTGTTACAGGATCTGATGTATCATCCGGAACTTCTGCCTTGTATTCGTCTCCGAGTACGAAAGTTGTGTAATCGGTTCCGCCCCAAAGCTTAGACCATGCAGCTGTATTAGTATCTCCGGATACAGAAATAGCTGCTCCTTCATTAATTCCTGTGTATGCAATTCTGAATTCAACAACAGCACCGTCATCTGTAGCAACAAGCTTATATTCAGAATCCGGAGTTACGTCAACAAGTTCAACCGCAGATTCTGCCGGTTTATTACCAGACTGCCATCCAAGATTGAATCCGAGTTTTTCGCATCCGTTCATCGTGTTCTGCCAATGACGAATATCCATTGCGTTGCCCTCTTCCCAGAACGGGTTACTTGCAACATCACAGGATGTGCCTACGCTGCCCCAGTTATCCTTAGGAGCATCGGTCGCCATAAATGCAAGATCAAAAGAATTGAAAATTCCCTTTTCAGATGATTTTACATCTGCATAAACATAGATGTATGATGCATCATAAAGGAAGCTAAAGTCAACTCCACCCCAAGCTGCATCGGTATGCATAGTGTAACTTTCATTATACGCTGCATCCTTTTCTCCGTCGATACCGGGAGTAAACTTGAGAGCAACATTGCCCTCTGCCTCCGCAGCACCCATCAGAGGAAAGCTTGAGAGTACAAACAGACCTGCAAGCGTTGAAGACAACAGCTTTTTAGTTGTTTTTCTCATAACATTCTCCTTGTATTGATTTTTATTTTTAACTTCCGCGGCAAAGCCCCTTTTCCTTGTCTGCGTCAGTTAATTACATAATTAAAATGAACAAAATATGTACTTCGGTACACTTTGATTGTAACACATTTAACGCAAGTTGTCAACATCATTTTGATTTTTTTTTGTGTATTTTAGATATTCTTCTGTATACTTTGGAATTTTTTTGATATATTTTTTCAAATCTCACATTTCATATATCTCTGTTTTACACAAAAAACGTTTTTTCACAATTTTTCCGTATTTTTCTGCGTTCATTTTTCCTTAAAAAGGTTTTTCTTACGCATATATACTTGTTTAAGATGATCCCCGTAATTCGTTTATTTCCCTGAAATACTTCTGAAAGCAATTTTCGGAAGCAATTTTCAAAAAGATATAGACAAACACAAAAAAAAGTGATAATATTTATAGATGATAAAAAAGTGTATTTTTACCTATGATATCACACGGAAGGGTATGCTTTAATTATGGAAAATACGGTATACGCACTCATTCTCGGAATACTGTCCGAAAGACTCGGAACAGATCAGTCGCAGGTATGCGAAAGTTCGCGTCTGATCGAGGACATCGGAGCAAATTCGCTCGATCTTGTCATAATGCTCTCCGAAGCAGAGGATCGTCTCGGCATAAGCATCACCGACGAAGAACTGCTCGGCATGAAAACAGTCGGCGCAGCCGCTCTGAAGCTCGCCGAATATTCCGGACTCCCGTCCGGTATAAGCGAGGATTTTGCTCAGGCCGGTGAAGATAATGAAGATGAAGAAAAAGACTGAGTGCGTTTTTCAAATGAAAGGAATGGTACATAACAAATGAAAAAAGCGGTAATGTACGGAGGCGGCAATATCGGCAGAGGCTTTATTGCTCAGCTCTTCTGTCTGACCGGATATGAAACGGTATTTATAGACGTTAATCAGTCGCTGGTTGACGATATGAACTCGCGCGGAGAGTATCCTATATTTATAACCGGAAAGGACGATTACGAGCGTTTCACAGTCAAAAACGTCCGCGCGGTAAACGGGAACGACGTTGAAGCAGTTGCAAAAGAGATCGCCGAAGCCGACGTTATGGCAACAGCGGTAGGCGCAAATATACTTAAATTTATTGCGGCTCCGATAGCTGCAGGTATTGAAAAACGCATGGAAACCTCCGCCCGCCCGCTAAATATAATCGTATGCGAAAATCTTATGGATGCAGACAAATACCTGCGCTCTCTGATAGATGAGAAAATATCCGGCTCTGCGAAAGACTTTCTCCGTGACAACGTAGGCATTGCCGAAGCTACTATCGGACGCATGGTTCCCGCCGCTCCCGAACGGATAAAGGCGCTCGATCCTCTCGCAGTCTGCGTAGAGCCGTACTGCGAGCTTCCGGTCGACAGCTCCGCATTCGTCGGAGAAATTCCCGAACTTTATGCGATAAAGCCGTTTGCTCCGTTCGATTTTTACATACGCCGCAAGCTGTTTATGCACAACATGAGCCACGCCGTTCTCGCATATCTTGCAAAGAAAAAAGGTTATACATACATATGGGAAGCGGCAGCTGACTATGGACTCAGATATGCTGCGCTCGGCGCGCTTATCGAGGCTTCGCTCGCGCTTTCGGCGGAATACGGAGTGCCGATGGCCGAGCTTGTCTCTTTCTCATACGAGCTTCTCTCGCGGTTTGACAACAAGCTTCTCGGAGACACAGTAGACCGCGTCGGAAAAGATACTGTCCGCAAGCTTGCTCCTAACGACCGTCTGACAGGAACCGCTCTTCTCTGTGTAAAACACGGAATCGAGCCGAAATTTATCGCAGACGGCATCCGCGCAGCATTCGATTTTGCTCCCGACGGAGACTCTTCCTCCGCCGAAGTCAAAGCATTCGCGCAAGAAAACGGTATCCGCGCAGCAGCTGAAAAATACTGCGGACTCGACGCCGCGTCAAATGACGGAGAAAAGCTTATTTCGCTCATCTGCGGCTGAAACATGCATCGATTACTACCATTTTAAATATATAACTAAATAATTTATATAAATAAATCAAGACGTCCTGTCCCTACAGGAAGCGGACTGCTTTTGATTTTTACGCTGAAAACGCCCTCTGACGGCGCTATGCGCATTATTACAAATAATAAAATACGAAAGGCAAGACGACATGTATAACAATGATATCATAACAAGCGAGCTTCCGGACGTTTTAAAGCTTAACGACGGAAGTAAGGTTCAGACAACCGGTGACTGGGCACGCAGACGCAAAGAAATTCTTGACCTCGTCATTGAAACCGAATACGGCGGAATGCCGCCGGAGCCTGAATTTCTGAAGATCGACCATATGAACCTCGGCTACCGCCGCGAATTCGATACATACCGTATCACTACCGGTACAAAGGCGAATCCGTACAGCTTTGCAATGCGCGTGCTTATTCCTGCCGAGACTCCGGAAAATAAAAACATTGAGAAGTTTCCTGTGATCGTAACCGGAGACGGCTGCTGGATGGACTGCGATATCGAAGTTCTCAAAGAGGCTTCGCGCCGCGGTTATGCGATCGCAATGTTCGACCGCACCGAGATCGCTCACGACGGATATCATGAGCGCCGCGACAGCGGTATATATACCGTTTATCCCGATATGCATTTCAGCGCGATATCCGCATGGGCATGGGCGTACATGCGCTGTATCGACGCGCTTATGCAGATCCCGATGATAGACACAGATCAGATCGCGATCTCAGGCCACTCCCGCGGCGGAAAGACCGTGCTTCTTGCAGGCGCTCTCGACGAGCGCGTTAAATATACAAATCCCATCTGCAGCGGAACTCACGGCTGCGGCTGCTACCGCTATATTGAACACGACATGCTCGAAGAAGGCGACAAACGCAGCGAGCCGCTCTGCTATCTGCTCGGAATCGTTCCCTACTGGCTCGGACCGGAAATGAAGAAGTACGCCGGCAAGGAGGATACTCTTCCCTACGATATGCATTTTGTCAAAGCGCTCGTTGCGCCGCGTTACCTGCTTGAAACAAGCGGATACGACGACACATGGTCGAATCCGCGCGGAAGCTACTACTCTTTCCTCGCGGCAAAAAAGGTGTTCGATCTCCTCGGAGTCGGCGACCGTGCGGAATCATGGTACCGCACCGGAGGACACAGGCACAAGCTTCCCGAATTCCGTGCGCTTATGGACTTTATCGACAAAAAACGCGGTATTCCTGCGCATAACGAAGATTTCGTAACCGTCGATCCGTATCCGGGACTTTTTGAGTAAGGCGGGCGCGGATATGAACAGCGAAAACAACTACTATGATACAATATGCTCCGCAGCGGAGTATATACGCGGCAGAATATGCGGCAAGCACCCGTCGGCAGCTCTTATACTCGGATCGGGCTGGGGAGATATCGCGGGACAGATAGAGAATCCCGTAAGAATACCCTACCGCGAAGTTCCCGGAATGGCTGTATCTACAGTTCCCGGCCATGCCGGCGAATGGATCTGCGGAAGTGTCGGAGAAAAGGACGTCCTGCTAATGAGCGGCAGACTTCATCCGTATGAGGGACATTCAATGCGCGATGTGGTAATGCCGATCTATATCATGAAAATGCTCGGAATCGAAACCGTCGTTGTAACAAATGCAGCCGGAGCAATAAATACTTCATATTCCGCAGGCGACATGATGATCATAACCGATCATATCAACTTTACCGCAAAAAATCCGCTGACCGGAGAAAACGACGACCGTCTCGGAACGCGTTTTCCCGATATGAGCGCGGCATACGACAAAAGTCTTTCAGAGCTTGCTCTGAAAATCGCAGATAAATGTGATGTAACGGTTCATGCAGGCGTATATTTACAGTCCACAGGACCGAGCTTTGAAACACCAGCGGAGATCCGGATGTTCCGTGCGCTCGGCGCAGACGCTGTCGGAATGTCAACCGTACCGGAGGTCATTGCGGCAAAGCATGCGGGACTGCGTGTTGCCGGATTTTCCTGCATGACAAATATGGCGGCAGGAGTTCTTGAGCAGCCGCTCTCTCACGCCGAAGTTCTCGAAACGGCAGAACGTGTCCGCGAGCCTTACGGCAGATTTGTAAGGAAATTTATAGAATCAATCTGAACATCCCAATACACAGGAAGTGCAAAAAAATAATAGCGATTCCGCCTATTCATCCGAAAAAAGCGGTCAAAAACAAGTAAAATCACTACATATATACTCAGGAGACAAGAACATGGAAATGACAATGCGTTGGTACGGTAAAAGCTACGATACCGTTACCCTCGAACAGATCAGACAGATCTGCTATACAAAAGGAATAATCACATCGCTCATGAACAAGATGCCGGGCGAACTCTGGACAGAGGACGAGATCGGCGCAATCAAAAAGGAAGTTGAGGACGCCGGACTTCATATCTCCGGTATCGAAAGCGTCAACGTCAGTGATGCGATCAAAACCGGATCGGCGGACCGCGACAAGGATATCGAGGCATATATAAAAACTCTCGAAAATCTCGGAAAAGCCGATATACACATGGTATGCTATAACTTCATGCCTGTATTCGACTGGACTCGTACAGAACTTGACCGTCCCAGAGCAGACGGAACGACCGTTATGGCATACAATCAGGATATGATC
>CALGZV010000073.1 GCA_937934385.1 uncultured Clostridia bacterium
TAGGTGAAAAATCGGTCTCGGCAGGAAGAAACGGCATTCCGATTGCCGCAGACAAGAGCATTCCCCAGAAAACAGAGGAAATGGAATCGGAATTTTTCGCCATATTCATCATGAATACTCCGGCGTATGTACATCCTGATGCGAGAGCAAGCAGATTGCCCGCCGTTCCGCCCGCTGAAAGTCCGTCAATAAAAAAGCAGACGATCCCCGCTATCATTCCGATACATGCAATAATATCGGACGGATACGGTTTTTTCTTATATATCAGCGCCATGAAGATTATAACGAAAACAGGCATTGTAAACTGAAGCACTATCGCGTTAGCCGCTGAGGTCATCTTGTTAGCAAACGAAAACAGTGCAGAGGTCATAAACATGCACATTGCCCCGAAAAATATCTGTTTGCCGACACGCAGCTTATGCTTTGAAATGATAATGTACAAGCCGATAACAATTGTACCGATCAGACTTCGCGCTCCGTTTATTGCGAGCGGACTCCACGGTATAAACTTGAAGAATATTCCGGACGTGCTGAAACAGATCGCAGAGATCAGCATTATAATAATTCCTGCTGTACGGGATTCGTTTTTTATTTCGGGCATTATTAAAATTCCTTTCAATTATGTATGGAGCTATTTTGCATAAAGTGTATACGGACGTATAATTGGCAAAGCAAATTTGCAGCGCCGCACGGAGATTTCTGCACCCTGCTCATATATCAAGCATGTATCCCTTGCCGCGGACGGTCGAAATCATGCGTATTCCGAACGCAGAAAAAAGCTTGGCACGCAGATGATGCACGTAAACGTCCACCTCATTTCCGCACTGTCCCGGTTCGGAGCCGATCGCGCGCGCCGCGTCAGCGCGGCTGAGCGGCTTTCCACGGCACTCAGCAAGAGATGAAAACAGCATAAGTTCCTTGTCGGTAAGTTCTGCGCTGTTTCCCCTGAAATATACCGAGGAGCGTTCACGGTCAACGGTTATTTCGCTGTGTGATTTTGCATTCTTTTCTGCCACTGCTGCTGCATCGCGAAGCTGTGCGATGTCAAACGGGCGCAAAAGAAAGATTATTTTTTTTGCGTCATCCGCTGAAGTGTCCGCGCTCAGAGCTTCAAGCACAGACGCATTCTTTGAAAATACCGCTGCAAAGCTTGCTCCCTGAGCATCGTGCAAAGGCTCTGCACCGGGCATGTCAGCGTCTATCACAATAAATGCGATCTGCTGTCCGCTGCGGCGGCATATGCATGCCGAATAGCCTGCCGCTTCAAGTTCAAGCGCAAGCATTCGCGCATATATTCTGTCGTCTGATATTATTTCTGCTTTCATCTGCATACGCTCCTTTACACATTATACGAATAGTTTTACAAAAAACGCATAAAGAGTTTACGGTATATTTCTGCCATAGGCATTTAAATTATTTTATTCCTCTCTGCCTTGTGATTTCATACATAAGTACCGAAGCGGCGCAGCTTACGTTAAATGATGTGGCATAAGACTTTTCAGACATTGGAATTGTACAGAGAAGATCACAGTATTCTTTGAACGCTTTGTTCAGTCCCATAGTTTCATTTCCCATCATAAGCATGAGCGGAGAAGTCAGGTCGGCGGAGTAAACAGGATTTTCATTGTGTGCCGTAGTTCCTATTGTGATAAAGCCGGGATATTTGTTTTTAAGATTGCCGATATATTCAAAAAGTACTTTATTATCGGAAATCCTGATAACAGGCAGATTAAAAAACGAACCCATTGCAGATACGACCACGTCTGTGTCATACAAATCTACCGAATGGCCGGTAATGATGAGCATATCTGCGCCGAGCGCGTCACACGAGCGTATCATAGTACCGAGATTTCCCTTGTTTGACGGACGGTCAAATAAAACAATAAAGGGATTTTCGGAAAGTGTGGCACTGTCAAGCTTGTCCTCGCGCATTTCAATTCCCGCCATAAGCTCCGAAGTGTCTTCTTTTCCGCTGAGTTCCTTCATAAGCCCGGAAGTCAGACAGTAATTTATATCTGTTTTTACTTTATTTATCATTTCCTGCGCCCAGCCGGAAAGATTGTTTTTGTCATAAAGAAAAGATTTGATTTTCCAGTTGTTCTTTACTGCCTCATTGAGACTGCGTACACCTTCAACTAAAAATTCATTGTATCTGTAGCGTTTATTTCGGTTTGTTTTCAGTACCTCAAATTTCTGAAATATGTCGTTTTTACTGAATATTTTTACTTCTTTCATTTTATATCCCTTTTCAAAGCTGCCGCGTATCTGTATTGCAGTGTGATTCAGACAGTCAGATGTCTCCGATCTCCATGCGCGCTTCAACTCCGACTGCCGCGTCGGGCGCATC